>JAGAPA010000070.1 GCA_017623455.1 Clostridia bacterium
CAAGCAAACGCGATATACTCGCTTTGCTCGTGCGATATATTGTCGCTTCGCTTCAATGTGATATGATATAAATCCCCTCACGCCTCGCAGGGCATATCGCTTGCCGTAGGCAAATATCGCTCCCGTTAGGGAATATTGCAAATCCCGCAAGGGATTTATATCGTTGCGTGTTCTCCGTTAAGGATAACACGCTAAACGACCGATATTTGGGCGAAGAATTTGAAAAATACCGCCAAACGCACGTCACGCTTACACAAAATTACCCTATAACACCAAAAGAGCATATATACAAGACTAAAATCCTGTATGTATGCTCTTTTGGTCTTAGTGAATTTTGCTGTAGCAAAAGTTCAGTTGTGTACACTTTGAAGTTGCCATGCATTAATTTTGCACACGTGTTATTTTTACCTCTTAGCTTGTAATCTTTTAATTATTTTAGCAAAAATTTCCGGATTGTGCACACACTCATTACAAATTCCCGTACCATCAACGTGAGTCTCATAAAATTCACATCCATGCATTTTTTTTCCACACTCACAACAAGTAAAAACAACCCCTTGGGAATTGGAGAAACTGCAACTTGAATTATAAGTAATATTGCTTTCTATTGAGCTTTCTTTGTACAAATCATACTGTTCACATACTTGTATATCTATAAGATTCTTCCTTTTCTGACCACCCATCGCTTGATTTTTTTCTATCTCCTGCGACATTTTAATTTCTTTATTCTTTTTCCAATCTTCAAACCTTAAACCATACCCATCAATAGACAATTCACCATCAACTACTATCAAATTTCCCAAAATGTCTTTTTCGTAATATATTTCAATATCGTCATTTAATGATAACTCTTTTTTATCCCAACGATACTGAACAACTTCATCTCCATCAACTAAAATAAAATCATTGTTTTTAGACTCATTCCATAAAAAACGTTTTAAATATGAAACCTCGTTTTCTTTAAGCGAAAAATTTTGACTTCCTACCACAATCCATTTTACAGATATTTTATTAAAAGAATATTCTCTTAACAACTTATCCACATATCCTTTTGTTGTTTTTGGACTCCCAAATTCTATAACAAAAGATTCATTTTCTTTTACACAAAAAACAGGTGAATAATGATGTTCTAAAAGTTTACATTCTGTTTCTACTTTGTATCCAAGACTTGTAAAATGCTCAAATAATTTTATTCTTAACTGTTTCAATATAGAATTATCTTTTTTGTCGAACCTATCATAATCACAATCTGTGTTTGTCAAATGAGCAAAATATGCCGATTTTTTATCGCCATGACAATATCTTACAATAGGTTGTTTACAATCAGGATCAGCACAACGTATTTTTTTATTTCTACTATACTCTCTAAAAAGATTTTCTTTTTTATAATCTTGTGCAATCTCATATGCACTGACTTTTATATCTTCAAATAAAGCCTTATCCATCTACTCTCACCCTTCGTGCTTTTAATCATTCAAAAATCTATTGTTTAAATGCAACAATAACACCCTCTTGATCTCCTACACCTCTATTTCCATTCCGTCGTAGGCTACGGTTATATCAGTACCTGTGTAGATAGCTTCTATCTTACCGTGCGTTTCGGCTTTATTGTGGGTAAAATGCGTTGCCACAAACTTAGTTTCTTTGTTTGCAAGACCGCGCGTAATAAGCTCGTTTTTGAGAAGCTTATTCTCTTCAAAGCCCATATGGTACACGTATTCGCCCACGGGCGCATAACCCATGGTAGCGTCCATAACTACGCAATCAAAGACGTAACCTTGCTCGCATAAATAGTCCAAGTTCGCTTTTGATGGGTATCCGCTGTCAATAAGGTACAACACGTTGACCACGCCGTCGCTGATAACGTAATTAAGCGAATTAAGGTGCGGAGCATGTTCTGCCTTTAGCGCTGTAACCGAGTACCCGTCTACCTTTTCCGTCTGCCTGTCAGACATTTCAACAAACCCGATATCCGCCCTAATCTTAGCGTCTATTCCGTACGGAGCAATAACCGCGTCAAATATCCGCTCCAAGCCGTAAGGTCCGTAGAAAAAAGCTTT
The DNA here is from genome assembly GCA_017623455.1 of Clostridia bacterium. Classification (GTDB taxonomy): domain Bacteria; phylum Bacillota; class Clostridia; order Christensenellales; family Pumilibacteraceae; genus RUG12826. The sequence continues at coordinate 2,061 of JAGAPA010000070.1, forward strand.
TTCATACTTAAGATTATGCGCAAACAGACTACCTCTGCACACGAGCGAAATCGGTGCAAAATGATCGGAATGTGGATGCGTTATAAGAAAATTTCGGATCTTGCCAAGATTGATTCCGTACTTCATACAATGCGCGTCGGTGTCTACGGGAAAATCTATAATCAGATCGTCGTTAATAAGCGCCTGATGCAAGGAACGCAAGCTTTTTCCGCCCACTCTTCTTGCCTCTTCGCAATGCTCGCACGTACAGAACGTTGCGGGAAAACCCTCGCCTCCACCCGAGCCTAAAATTTTAATTTTCATAAGTATCTCTCCATACAAAAAGCCCATCGCTATACAACGGTGGGCAATAAATTTAATTATTCTTCACTTACGGGCAGTTCCTCGTCGATAAACAAAACACCAATCGTTCCCTTACCGCAGTGACAAGTTACGGTTGCGCCTGCGTGGGTACAGATAACTTCTTCAAAGTCCGAGTTAGCCTTAAGCACGTCTACTACCTTCTTTACGATACGCTCATCCGTTCCCTCGGTAAAGGTAATGAAAGCTCTGCGCTTATCGTATTTATTATGCTTTTTAAGAGTGTCAAGCACGTACTTGTCTGCGTTTTTAAGTACGTTACCCATATACTTCTTACCAACGGCAATCTTACCGTCCTTTAAGTAAAGCGAAGGCATAATCTTGAGCGCACTCGCAAAAACAGAAGCAAGCTTACTGCATCTTCCGCCCTTGTACAAGTATTCCATCGTAGAAACGATAAAGGACGCCTGAACCTTTTCTGCGCAGTCGTTAAGCACGTCTACAATTTCCTGAGCGGACTTGCCCTGATCAAGAAGGTCACAAGCCTTCATAACAAGCAAACCGCAACCCGTTGAAAGTGATTTCGTGTCAACAACGTAAACGTTTCCAACCTCGTTAGCCGCCTCTATAGCGCAGTTACAACAGGTAGAAAGCCCGGACGAGAAAGCAATATGTATAAGAGTATCTCCGTCTTTTGTAAGGTCTGTGAAAAACTCCTTGTAGTCAAAGGTGTTACGAGCAGACGTTTTGGGAAGATTACCCGTTTTTTCCACGTGATCGTAAATGTCCTGAGGGAAAATATCCACTCCGTCGCTGTACATATTTCCGTCTAATACAACGCAAATAGGCATTACCGCCACGCCCTTCTCTTTGTACAAATAATCAAGATCGGATGTTGAGTCTGTAGAAATTCTTATCATTGTGTTTCTCCTTTAGAAAACGGAAATAATGCCGTAAAAATAAAATTCATAAATCCGCTTTCCGATATATTAAATACCATTTTACTGATAATATCAGTCGTCTTAAACTGTCCGTATCTGCGCGAGTCCACAGAAACGTTTCGGTTGTCACCCATTACGAACACTTTGCCTCGCTCTACCGTCACACCTTCGGTTATATCCGCCACACTGTCGAAGACAGTTACAGTTTCATAACTCGCTTTAATAACGGATGGCTCTTTGATATAGCTTTCCTTTTGCTTTATCCACTCGCCGTTTTTATTCTTGAATAAGCATATTGCGCCTTCGTCGTAAGCAAAAGCTATCTGCTCTCCGCCCACTGCCACAATCCTCTTGATAATAACCTTTTCTCCTGCCCTTATCGTAACGATATCCCCTACCGCATACGACGTGGGTGTAAATCTCCAGGTTGCTACCAACTGATTGTTGTAAAGCGTGTTTTCCATGCTCGCTCCCTGAATTTTTACCGGAGAAATAAATATAAACAGCGCAATCAATCCAATCAGAAAGACTATCAAAACGTCCAAAAAAATATTAAGTGCTATTATATACCACTTCTTTTGGGGCTTTTCTAACGTTTCCACTATATTATACAATCCTTTTCTTAAAATATCAAACAAAATGTAACGTATTTGCTGATTTTCACATAATTTTCAATAAAAAACCGCTTATTCCTTTGGTCTTTATTGATTTTACGCCGAACGCAACGTCACGCTTTCTCCTTAGTTACTCACAATTAAAGTACTTCCGTCTACTTGTCATTTAGCTTTGTTAAGTGACACATATTGACTGTGGGTCTGTTTTCTTATTAGTTCCTCACACTTAAAGTACTTTCGTCTGCCTGTCATTCAACTTTGTTAAATAACACATATTGACTGTGGGTCTGCCCACCTAGATCCAGAGCATGGAGTTGATTATTATCGCATCCTCACTGTCAATCGTTATGCACACAATATTATCCCAATCCTCGTTCATACCGTCCATCGACCTGAAATCGGTAGCCAAAAGATCAATCTTTACCCAATCGCCATGCGCATAAAGCGTCTTCGTATAATAATACTCCTTAAAACTCTCTTTTATACGTCGGGTAATGATAAACGATATATCCTGATTAATACGCGAATACAGCATTATCTGCAACAACGCCTTACCTGCGCCCGTGTACGAAGGATCTCCGAGCTTGTAAGTGGTAAGTGAGTTGGATTGCGAGGTTACACCGCTTATTCCGCACGAGCCTCGCTTAGTCTTAAGCACTGACTCCCCGTTTTCCGACCCCTTCTTACTCGTCCACTCGTCAAGCCCATACTCTGACGTGTAGAGCAACCGGGACGACTTTATCGGGGTGGAATTAACACCCATAAGGAATGGTATATTTTTTACTATTTCGCTGGATACGCTAAGCGAATCTGCGTACTTCACGTTAACAAACGCAGACATTTCCTGCTTATTGTTAGGCACGCTAACCTTAACCTTGTATATATCCCCGTTAAGCTCGGGCTTATACGAACGCCAGTTCTTGTACGCGTCGTTATCTATACCCTGAGAAACGAAAACCTCAATATTATCCACCGTCATATCCTTATCTACGGTTACCTCATAGTAAAGCTCGTGTCCCTCTTGTACCGGCTTAATCTCAGGAAAATGCGGAAGCCTGCCCATTCCAAAATTATAATAGTTCATAAACAGTCTGATATTATCCCACTGTCTATACCCAAGCTGATTATCCGACCGCTCGGATATGGAAAAGTTGCATCTTTCGTTGCTCGTTGCTATGTACAGACCGTTCATATAATCAATCGAGTTATCCGAAGCATTGGTAGAAACCTGTATAAGCACGGGCACCTTGGTTTGCTGAGCGTAAGTAAAATTATTAAGACAGGTCTGGTAATTAAAATTCGCATCCTCGGTAAACGGTAACGACACGTATCCCGAATTGTTAAGAACTATCGCACTGCAAACGTCAGGCTCTACGAACGCCGTTTTCCACACCTGAAACGCGCCCAGCTTCTCTCCAAATAAATTAATCTTCTTAGGGTTTGTTTCTTGCTTGCTTTCCAAAAACGTTATACCCCTCAGCATTACCGTAGCCCAAACGTACCAGCACGTAGTCTTGAGCTTATACTCTGTATCCACCAAGGTTTTGGGGTTTGCAAAATAATTCGCCTTTTTGAGCGGTAATGGATACACAGTAAAATAGCCCTTCTCTTCGCGCTCGCCTGCATAATCAAGTAGCAGTACGTGATACCCACGCGAAAGAAAAAGGTTTACGTGTTTTCTGTCCATAAGCATTTCGGCGTCGTTCATAACGATCACGCTTGCGCCGTTGGGAGCTTTATTTTTGTAATACTCGCCATACACACGCACGCACCCGTCCACCGTTGCTTCACCGTTGAAGAAAACGTATTCTATTGTGCAATTCTCCTCTTCTGCGGTCTTTAACACCGTAACGTCAAGCGGTAATGCCTTTCGGTCGTAATGTCGCCACAGCGAGGAAACCGACATAGTTTCCATTTGTTACCTCATATATAATTTTACTTTATATATAAAATAAAGTCAATAGTTTTTAGCAAATTCTCCGTTTTTAACAAGAATTTACTTGATTTTTACTGCTCTTCGAAATTAATTGCCCAGTTCCCCTGCTCAAAAATCGGGTATTCAACGCCGTTTTTAATACCCACTATCTTAAGATCACGAGTTCCGATCATAAAATCCACGTGCTCCAAGGAATAGTTAAGCCCAACCTTTTCTTGCTCCTCTCTGCTCATTTTCTCCGCGCCTTCAACCGAGGACGTGTACGCGCTTCCGAGCGCAAAATGACAGCTCGCATTCTCATCGTAGAGCGTATTGTAGAACAACGTGTTCATACTCCTTATCGGGGTGTCGAAAGCAACGAGTGCGATCTCGCCCAGATAGCAAGCCCCCTCGTCGGTTGTGAGAATTCCGTCTAAAACCTCTTTACCCTTCTTTGCTCCGTAGGATACGACTTTGCCGTCTGCAAACTCAAAATAAAAATCCTCCACGCTCTGTCCGTTATGGATAAGTGGCATGGACGCATAAACAATCCCGTTAACCTTGCGCTTGTGCGGAGCAGAGAAAACCTCTTCCGTAGGCATATTGGCAATAAACGGATCGCCATCCACAGTTTCGTCCCCACCGCCTGCAAACAGGTAATTTTTTGGCATTCCTACCTTTAGTGCAGTGCCGAGAGAATTGGTATACACAAACTCGTCAAATTGCATTTTATTGAGATACGTATACGACTTTTTGAGTCTTTTGCTATGTTCTTCCCACGCCTTAACAGGGTCGGGAGAGTCAAGACGCATAGCGGAAAATATGCACGATTTAAGCTTTTCGTAAGCGGAGGGATCGGAGGGAAAAACCTTGTCTGCCCAAGCTTTTGAGGGATAGCCTACAAGACACCACTTGAACACGTCGCCCTTACTCATATCGTAAAACTTAACGAACGCCTTGTGGCGCGCTCTTGATAGTTCTACCACCTTGTCCGCATCGCAGTTCGCGTAGGCATCGGGGCTTTCGGACAGTATGCATATATAAGCGCACTTGTTGTCGGGGATATAATCGCGCTGAGCGATCTCCCAATTCTCGATATGCGATATACTGTCTTTGCTCTCGTGCAAAAACCTCTGACGGTTAAGCTTTTCGTCAGTATAAAGCACGGTAACCTTTTTAGCACCGTTTTCATACGCACACTCGGTTATCTTGCGCGCAAACTCAAACGTTTCTACGCTCGAAACCAAAAACACTTCTTGTCCTTTTTTGAGCGAAACGCCTTTTTTTATAATAAGCTCGGCATACGCCTTTTCGTAATCCTTTTGCATAAGATTTTACCTCTCTTCCTTTCTATTATACCACACTTACTCTATTTTGTAAACACAAATTCCGCACTTTCATTTTACGCTTATCACAAAATCCCTTTTCTTCATTATTCCGAAAAGGGATTTTCTTTAACAAAAATTTTTTCTTATAATACGCTCGAAAGCTTCTGCAGGATAGTAATAATCCGTTTTCCCGTCAATGTTTACAGTTACAATCCACTGCTTGTTTGCATCATAATTTATGCGTTTGGAATGCAAAATTCCATTACTTATATACTCGTAAAAACGATATCCATCCATGGCAAATTCGGACAAATGCCTGTTTAATGAAGATATTGCACTCTTATCAGTTAGCTTATCATACACGAAAACAGGTGCGCTGTTAAAATATTTAGTTATTGCTTCCTGCATTTCATCATCATCTTCAAAAACATGCAAAGCGTAAAACATGAGCATTTCGGGAATTTTATCCAAATCATCTACTTTTATATCTATTAGGTATACCGTAAATTTGCTTGCAAAATGTATCAACTCTAAACACTTTTTTCTGTCAAAATAAAAAAGCTTGCATCCCCACTCGTACAATCTGTCACCCTGCTCTTTTTCTATCACACTCATAACGTATGGCTTGATTTCAACGCTAATCTCTTCAGGAGTTTTAATACTGTATCTTTCCTTTGCTTTCTTAGTTAAATATAAAATCATATACTCTATCCTTAAAATAAAAATTATAGAATTCTTTTCTTTTATTATACATTAAATATCCATAACACACAATTATTTTCGCTATTTAATTTTAATAATTTTTATTACTTCAAAATTTGCAATAATTCGATATAAAAACGTTTGATTTAATTTCCGTATTGCTGTATAATAAAACACACCAATGCATCCGTAGCGCAATTGGATAGAGCGTTGCCCTCCGACGGCAAAGGCTGTGGGTTCGATTCCCGCCGGGTGCACCAAACCTCGCCCCACGCAAGTGGGGTGGGGTTTTGCATATCAAGGGAATCGAACGGCAGGTCGAGCTTTAGCTCAAATTGCGAGTGAATCGGTGCGAAGGCGCACTCCCAAAATGAGAAACTTATAATAATTTATTGGGATTGCCACGGTGGACAGGTCCACTCCCAATTTGAAAGAACTAACGGTAGTTAATTACTCTCTTTGTTAAAGTACAATAATTGGGTCAAGCGTCACGCTTGGTGGGCAGACCCTCTGTCAATATAAAAGAAACCAACGTATAGTTATGTAATTAGCTTTGCAGAATAACAATATTTCAGGTGCGCCTGCGCACCGTCACGCTTGCTCGCAATGACGTCGGGAGAGATTGGTACATAATCGTAGGGAAAGGCTTTATGTCCTTCCGTTTATTCCGAGGTTGTTGTAATAAAAAAGGGCGATTCGTGAATCGGTACGGAGGCGTACTCCCAAACAAAAAAACTAACGGTGGTTTGTTGTTTGATACGTTAAAGAACAATAATCGGATGCAACGTCACGTTGCCCGCCGGGTGCACCAAAAAAAATACCATCGCTCTTTTGAGTGGTGGTATTTTGCATATCAAGAGAAATCTTCCATTTTGATTAGTATGAAAAAAGAATTTTAACTTCCGTTCCTATTCCTATTTCGCTTTCAATCGAAAGTTCGGCTTTGTACAAAGCGCAAATGTGTTTTACAATTGCAAGTCCCAAACCCGTACCGCCGGTCTTTTTAGAACGGGATTTATCCACACGGTAAAATCTTTCGCAAAGGCGCGGAATGTTTTCTTTTTCGATACCAATCCCCGTATCGGAAACTTTTAGCTCCACACCGTCCGCCTGTTCGGTAATGGCAACCGTAATTTCGCCGTTATCTTTATTGTAATTGATAGCATTTGAGCAAAGATTTTCAATAAGTTCAAATATTTTTTTGCTATCGGCAACAACCGTTGCATTTCCTGTGATTTTTGCCGTTATATTTTTTTCGGCAAGCTTAGTGGATAATTCCGCCAACACTTCTTCGGTAATTTCGCGCAAATCGACGTCCATTAAAACAAGTTCGGTTTCTTCTCCGTTTTCCAATTTGCTTAATTTAAGCATGTCGGAAATGAGTGAAGCAAGGCGTAAACTTTCTTTATGTATTCTATCCACCTGCTTTTTAGATCTCTCGTCAAGCGTTTCTTTTGCGAGCAATAGTTCCGATAAGCCCTGCATAACCGCAACGGGAGTTTTGAGTTCGTGCGAAGCGTTTGCAAAAAAGTCGCTCTTTTGCTTTGCCATTGCCTTTTGACTCGTTATATCCGTAATAATCACTATGGAATACACTTTATTATTCCTGCCGTCCACCTTACGAATCACAACGGACAATTCTTTGCCCCTATAGGTGTATTCCGAAGCATAATTTTCGCCAAGATGACGAGCAATTTTCTCACAAAGAGAGAAGTCGTCGATAAGACAGATAAAATCTTTACCCGTAACGTTTTCGGCAGAATCAAAAATAGTAAAAAGACTTTCATTTGCAAAAATTATCTTTTTGTTTTCGTCAATAGCAACTATACCTTGCGAAACATTTTCAAGAACCGTATTTAATTTATTGCTTTCCTCTTGAACTTTCTGAATATGTGTATGAGTTTTACTATTTAATTCATTAATTTCATTAAGTATGGAATAAAGTTCAGGTTCGCCCGAATCGGTTTTGATGGGCTTGTAATTTCCTGCGTTTAAGCTACGCAAGCTATCGCCGACTTCGGTGATTTTGCCCGATATTTTATTGGAAAGCACGTTGGAAATAACGATAGAAGCAATTATGCAAACCACCAACACCACGATTAGAATAGGAAGAGCAACGTCTAAATACCCATTAATCTGACTGCTTTTAACTGCTAAACGCAAAACAACTTCCGTTCCGTCCTCAAGCTCCGTTTTCAAAGCGTAATACGTCATATTGCAACCGAACGTTTTGGAGTACCTTTCTACCGTTTGAGGTTTTCCGCTTAGCGCGTATTTAACTTCTGCTCGATCAATATGGTTTTCGAGTGGGGATTTCGTGTCGCTTTCAAAAAGCACGTTACCGTACACATCCATAATGGTGACACGGAATGCATCGTCGTTTTCATAACGTGAAAAATTATTAAAATCGTCGGCACTCTGCACGAGCGAGCATGCAAGCTCCGTTTCTTCTGCAAGACGCTCTTCCATCATCTCTTTTGCGTTAACGTTTACGGCAACGATACCGAAAATAAACATAACGAGAACAGAGAAAAAGGTAAGCGCGAGAATTTGTAATAGTGTTTTCTTCTTCATTTATTTTCAAACCGATACCCGATACCGCGAACGGTTACGATACAGTCTTTCCCTCCTGCTTCCCTTATTTTTTCACGAAGAGCGGCAATGTGAATATCGAGCGTTCTCGTTTCGCCCATATATTCTTCGCCCCAAACCTCACGGAACAATTCTTCACGCCCTACCGTAACGCCGGCTTTGCCGACAAGCAATTTCAAGAGCTTAAATTCTTTCATCGTAAGAACTAAATCTTTATCGTTATAAAACGCCTTATACACGTTGTTATCGATAGAAAATCCGTTTGCATTAGTTATGTAAAGTTTTGCACGGCGCAAGTTGGTTTTTACGCGCGCCAAAAGTTCAAGCACCGAAAAGGGCTTTGCCATATAATCGTCCGCGCCTTTATTCAAGCCTTTTACAAAACTAATCTCATCCGATTTTGCACTAACGCAAATTACGGGGATTTTTTCGTCTATTTCACGAATTTTCGTTAAAACCGTAAAACCGTCCATAATCGGTAGCATTATATCAAGAATAACGAGGTCTGGCTTTTTAACATTAAACACGTCAAAAAAATCCTTGCCGTTTTCAAAGATTTTCGTTTCGTAATTCTCTTCAAAAGCGCCCTCGTAAACTTCTTGCATTCCTTCGTCGTCTTCAACGATGTAAATAAGTTCTTTCATTATACTTTTACGTGTACTCCCGTTTCGTTATATTTCGTCCACTCGCATACGTTTACCGCATGGTCGCCGATACGCTCTAAATACTTTGCAACCATCATAAGCTCGATTGCCTGATCGCCGCTGCTTCCGTCTTTTTTAATAAGCTCTATAAGCTCGTTTTTTACCGTTATAAACAAATCGTCCATTTCGTCGTCAAGATTAATTACTTCGTCGGCAAGTGCCTCGTTGTTATTTATAAACGAATTTACACTTTCTCTGACCATTCTGACCGCAAGATTGCCCATAGCGGTAATATGCGTAAGTTTTTTAATATACTTCTCGCCCGGCATTGTATAAACCAAATCGCCGATATCGCTTGCTTGGTCGCCAAAGCGTTCGATATCCGTTATCATTTTGAGCGCAGTGGAAACTTCACGAAAATCCTTTGCAACGGGTTGCTGTTTTAATAAAATTCGCATACAGCGTTTTTCGATGTCCATTTCATATTCGTCCACGCGCTTATCCAATTGACCTATGCTTTTCCCAAGCTCTCTATCACGATTAACAAGCGCAGTAATAGCGTTTTCAATCATTTGCTCCGTTAAACGGCACATTTCTTCAAGCTCCGTCTTTAAGTTTGCGAGTTCTTCTTCAAATATTTTTCTTACAGACATAATATCTTCTCCTTAATTATAGCGTTTTTTTGTAAAAAAATCAATTATATAACAGATATTAACCAAATCTACCCGTAATATAACGTTCGGTGCGCCCGTCTTTGGGTGAAGTAAATATATCATCAGTGTTTCCGTATTCAATAAGTTCACCCAAAAGAAAGAACGCCGTTTTATCGGCAATACGAGTTGCTTGTTGCATATTGTGAGTTACGATAACAATGGTAATTTCCTTTTTAAGTTCTTCCATAAGCTCCTCAATTTTGCCCGTAGAGATAGGATCAAGCGCGCTTGTCGGCTCGTCCATTAAAAGAATTTTCGGTTTCGCCGCCAAGGAACGAGCAATACAAAGTCTTTGCTGTTGGCCGCCCGAAAGACCTAATGCCGACTTGTTCAACCTATCTTTGAGCTCATCCCACATAGCCGCTTGTTTTAAGGACTTTTCCACTATTTCATCTAAATCCGCGTGTTTTGTAATACCGAACGTTCTCGGCCCGTACGCGATATTATCGTAAACGCTCATAGGGAACGGATTGGGTTTTTGAAATACCATACCTACGTTTTTACGAAGTTCGTTTACGTCTATTTTACCGTAAATATCCGTTTCTCCAACGTAAAACTCACCTTCAATTTTACATCCGTCCACCAAATCGTTCATACGGTTAAAGCATTTCAGAAAAGTTGATTTACCGCAACCGGACGGACCGATGAACGCCGTAACTTGCTTTTCGGGAATTTCTATATTAATGTTTTTAAGGGCTTGAAAATCACCGTACCAAAGGTTTGCGTTTTTGACGGAAATATTTTGCCCGTATTCATTTGTTTCTTTGATTTTTATCATTATTTAGCTCCTTGTAATTTTTTGTTTAGCTTTCCTGCAATAAGTTGCGCTAAAAGGTTTAACCCAAGCACTATTATAATTAAAACTACTGCCGTTGCATACGCTTCGTTCACGTACCAACCTTCACCCGCAAGTTGATAGAGAGCAACCGCAAGCGTTGCATTACCATCCAAATATCCAAACAAGGTTTCTACTCCTCCGCTTGGAACAGCAGAGATAACCGAACCCATTGTATAAACGAACGGAGCGGATTCCGCAATTACTCTACCCATACTTAAAATAATGGCAGACATTATGCCCGGGAGAGCAGACGGCAACACGATTTTAAATATCGTTCTCATTTTTCCTGCGCCAAGAGCAAAACTTCCTTCTCTTAAACTGTCTTGTACCGATTTCAAACTTTCTTCGGTAGAACGCACGATTGTAGGAAGTAACATTATACTTATCGTTAGAGTACCTGCAAGAATAGAACTTTTTCCACCTATTAAAGCAACGAACGTTATCATACCGAAAAGACCGTAAACGATTGATGGAACGCCGTTAAGTAGGTCGATTGCTCCACGAATAATTTTAATAAAGATATTATTTTTCTTTGCGTATTCGTTTAAGAAAATTGCCGTA
>JAGAPA010000071.1 GCA_017623455.1 Clostridia bacterium
ACCGTCTGCCCAGCCTTCGTTGTAGTGACGGATAATATGCTCGCACACTATCGCCCATTTTCTAAAGTCTGGTGGCGGCAGAGTATTGTACTTTTTAATCTCGTGCTCAATACTAGAGCCAAGACGGTATAAATGCTTTACGCCTGCAGCCTCATGCACTCTCATAAGTTCGTCCGTGCAAGCGAAATCGTAAGAAGCAGGATCGTAAGGGTCTTTTGTCCAGTCAGTAAAAATGAAATTTACGTCAACCGTGTGGTTTCCACCGTACGTAGAACAAAAAGACGCATCATGGTTTCTTGCGTACGGAATACCCGCGTCAATGAACGCCTGAAGATTGCTTATACGCTGATCTACCGCAAACTTATGAACAGGTCCGTTGTTTACAGCATGCATGGGCTTTACTTTACCTACGTTTTGCGCAAAATCTACTGTAATCTTTGCCATAAATTTTCTCCCTATGTGGTTTTATTTTTTATTGATAATTTTATTATACCACAATTTTTTATCGAATAATATGTAAATCATGTCAAAAAATATGCAAAACTCGTCAAAAATATGTAAAACTCGTCTTAAGAGGGCAGACTTAGGACCTTTACTCAATCTCCATATCGGCATCACACCAAATATATTTTTTGATATCGACGGTAAAATCGTCTTTTACTTCAATTCCGTCGTTTTCCAACAACATTTTTTGCACGTCCTGTCCGCCAAACGCAAAAGCAGGGGCAAGTCTTCCGCTTGCATTTACTACCTTATAGCAAGGGTACAGGTCGGGATCGGGGTTTTTATGCAGGATTTTACCGATAGCTCTCGAGTAGCCGATACTTCCGAACACGGCAATCGCGACTTGACCGTAAGTTACTACCTTACCTTTTGGAATCGTTAATAAGAAATCGTACACGCGCTGATACATTTTTAACCTCGTTATCGTTTATACCGTAATTATACAATATAATCTTGAATTTGTAAAGAGGGCGTGAGTTTTTTATTTTTGGTATTGACTTTTTGTGAGATTTAAGCTATAATAAAAGGTAGAGGAAAAAACAATGAAAGACGTAAAAACCAACGTAATGAGAATACTTGACAAAGCTAAAGCCGACTACTGTGTGCGCACGTACGAAGCGGAGATTGACGGCGAATACGTTCCGCTATCCGCGCAAAACAGCATGGAAAAAATAGGCGTAGAGAACGAACGTTGCTTTAAGACCATCGTAACGAGGGCGCGACCTAACGTTTACTACGTTTTCATGTTGCCTATTGCCGAGGAACTTGACCTAAAAAAATGCGCAAAGGCGGTAGGCGAAAAAGCGGTTGAGCCAATTGCGGTAAAGGAGCTTTTACCGCTTACGGGATACGTACGCGGAGGATGTTCGCCGATTGGTATGAAAAAACAGTTTGTGACGGTTATTGACGAAACGTGCGAGCTTTTTGACAACATTGTCTTTTCTGCAGGCAAGCGCGGAGTTATGGCAGACGTAAAGCTTACGGACTTGTTTGCACTCATTCCGATAAAGAGCGCGGATATTACGCATTAGGAGAGAAATATGAGATTAGATAAATTTTTGAAGGTATCGAGAATACTTAAGCGCAGAACGCTTGCAAACGAAGCGTGCGATACGGGAAAAGTTTTTGTAAACGATAGACTTTCCAAGCCCGGTCACAAACTTAAAATCGGGGATATTGTAAAGGTGGAATTTGCTTCGGGTGCGCTCACTTTCAGGGTGCTTGCTCTAAACGAAAAAGCAAGAAAAGAGGAGGCGGATTCTCTGTATGAAATACTCTGACGTAACCGCGATAATTTTGTGCGCAGGAAGCGGAACAAGAGCAAAGCTTGGGTATAACAAAACTTTTTTTAAGCTGGATAACGGAAAGACGGTGTTAGATAATACTCTCTCCGCTTTTAGGGATTTTGAGCATATAATTTTAGTAATAAATCAAGACGACGCAGAGCTCTACGCCACCTATGATTTTCCTACCGTTTGTGGTGGAAGCACGAGAAGCGAAAGCGTAATGAACGCGCTGAAAAAAGTTGATACTCCGCTTGTTCTCATACACGACTGCGCAAGACCGTTCGTAAGCGCGGAAATTATTGCCGACAGTGTGGAAAAAGCGAGAGAAACAGGCTCGGGAGTAAGCGCGGTAAAGGAAACAAACTCGCTTAAAGTAAGCGAAAACGGCAATACGTATGCTGTAAATCGCGACAACTACTATATTATTCAAACACCTCAAACTTTTGATACGCAAAAACTTTTACACGCCTACTCTATCTCGTCTTACGCTACAGACGACAGCGAAATTTACGAGAGGGCAGGGTATAAAATCACGCTTTCTTTGGGCGACTACTCCAACAAAAAGCTGACAACCCCCTCAGACTTTTCACCCTCATCGTTTAGGATCGGACACGGATTTGACGTTCATCAGCTTGTTGAGGGCAGAAAGCTTATCTTGGGCGGAATTGAAATTCCTCACACAAAAGGGCTTTTAGGTCACAGCGACGCAGACGCGCTTATTCACGCGATTATGGACGCGCTACTTTCGGCAGTAGGCAAACGTGATATCGGATGCCTTTTCCCCGACAGCGATAACGCTTTTAAGGACATTGATTCCAAGATTTTATTAAGCAGGGTTATGCAAGCGATAAAGCCGTACACCCCCGTAAATATCTCGGCGGTTATTATGGCACAAAAGCCCAAAATGGCACCGCATATTGACAGTATGCGAGCGTGCCTTGCAAACATTATGGAAATTGCCGTGGACGACGTTAACATATCGGCTACTACCACCGAAAAGCTGGGGATTGTAGGCGAAGAAAAAGGCATTGCCTGCTCCGCCGTTGCACTGCTTACAAAACAATAGAAAACGAAAAGACTTATCGTGTGATAAGTCTTTTTTTATGCAAAGATCGGAGATTAAAAGCTGTGCTTTTTTATTATCTGTTCGCGTTGAGGTATACTTATCGCTTGACTTTTACCTAAAATCGCGCATACGTTGTTACTTAAACGAAACTTTTACCTCTACTTTGGGTTTTGAGAGAAGAAAGACGTCATCGGTTTTTTGAATTTTTTTATAATCGTTGCAGTGATATCTCGAAAACTCGGTTTTTACGTTAAAGATATCGGCATTTACAGTTTTGGCTTTTTCGTATGCGGACAGAACGGCTGATTTGATTTTTTCTTCAAAACCTTTTATGATAGGAGTAATAACCTCTTCCTCTTTATATCCGTTTTTTTGCCAAGCCCTTATTATTTTGTGCTGATCCTGAAACTGCAAAATCACCTCGATTTTTATCCCAAACACAGGCACTCCGTTTACAAAAACAGCTTGATTACTAAAAGACGACGAATACACCCAACAATCTATTCTGCCCATTTCTGTGCCGTCTATCTCAAGATTATCAATAACTAACAATCCCTTGTCAGACTGCGACGTTGCAAGATTAAAACCAAGCGTCTGCTCTTCCGTTAGCGACCCTATATTTTTGCCGTTTTTGTACATTACCGCGGTAGTAAGCGATTGCACGGCGGATTTTTTGCTGTCCTTGCTCTTTGCTTCGCCACTTCCCTTCCCCTCGTCGCCACTCTCTTTTGCACCAAGCTTTTCACTTACCCTTACGGATGGAATTACGGATGCGCCCGATAACGAATGAGATTCGGACAAAAATTCAAGGAGCGTTCGGGTTGTTATGCGCGCCGTTTTGTCGTTAAACTCAACTACTGACGAGAGAATTTCCGCCGTGCTTGGATTTTGCGAAGAAGCGAAATCCAAAAGCTCACTTGCATTGTTCCCGGCGGTATGGATAAGGTAAGTACCCGGACTTATAAGCGCGGACGAGAGTAAAAATTCAAGGTCGGGCAAAATACTTTCATTGTCCGTACTCTCGCCAAAAACCACAAGACCGCAAAGCCCCAATTCTACCTGTTTACCATACTGCTCACTAACGTTTTCGATACATTCGGAAAGCGAGGCGGCAACGTTGGTTACCGTAACGGATCTAACCTTGGCTTGCTCTCCGCTTTCGGGCAGTACGGCTATACCCGAAAACTCGGTTTCTCCATTCTCCGTTCTATCCACGCCTATTGCCGTAATAAGAAGCTTCGTTTGGATTTGCGGATCTCGGTTTACAACAGACGGAATGAAGAATACCGCGCAGAAAAAGAGCACGAAAAGAATTATCAACACGCGGTTGATTTTTACTTTTTCAAACAGTTTTTTGCTCACCGTCGCCCTCCTTTTTTTCTTGGTGCTCCGCTTTTCTGAACTTTATTACCGCCAATATAAAAGTAAAAAACGGAAGCAAAAATTCTGCGGGCATAAACACGAACCTAAGCACGGAAGTACTTACGCTATACATCGCGTTTTCGTTTTTAAGCACGAACACGGTAAGCACGTAAACCACTATAGCTATTATTATCGGTATTATAAAACGCGCTGTTTTTCCCGATACGTATCTGACATTTTGCGACATTGCGTAAAAATTAAGCATAATTTTAACAAGAACCGCAAGCATCCAAAAACAGTAAATTATATAATCGAAACGCCCGTAATCGTGCGAGCCTAACGAATATTGAGTCATACTCGAAACGTTGTGACCGTAGTCTATAAGGTCGGTAATATCCGCATAGGTAGAAAACATTATTACCGAGAACACAAGTACGAACACCACGGACAGCAGGCGCATGAGGACGGTTTTTAATACGGTATGTTTGCTTACTTTTACGTTGCCTAAACACACGAGCAGAAGCGATACGTCGCCAAACCACACGGGAAAGGTAAGCGCGCCCTCCACACTGCTTTTCAAACCGTTGGAAAACAAGGGTAAAAGATTGGAAATGGGAACGTTTGCAGATAAGAGGAGGGATAAAATCACAGTACTGAGCACTATAAGCGGTGCAAAAATTTCGCTGGACCTACCCAACGACGTAAGCGGCTTTGATGCAAATCCGACACACAAAACGAGCAACGGGATAATCATAATATCCCACGAAATGCGCTCGTAAACGCTTGACGAAAAAAACACTTTGACCTCGCCTATCATAAGCAAGATCTTGAGCAGTAAAAAGAGCGTAAAGTATATAACGGTTATTATTGAGCCTATCTTTCCTATGCCCGATTCGACTATCTCATAAAAGGTTTTGTCGGGATTTCTGCATAACGTATACACCAAAAACAGCACGTTGATAAGCTCTATAACAAGATAGAACGCCATTACGACAATACTGTCACGACCGCTCACCTTTAGCATTAACGCCGGCAACATAAACATTTTTATTGCCATTCCGCAAATAAAAACGAGAATAGCAAACTGAGTGGACGAAAGCTGTTTATTCATTATTTTTGCCTCCGTTTGTTTTTGTTGGGAATGGACGAGGGGCGATTTATCATACGAGGAAGCGAAACTCTTATGAGCGAGTCTTTTATGTCTTCCGTGTTAATGGGTGCAAACGGCGAAAGGTAAGGTGTGGAAAACGAATCGATAGACGTAAGGTACATTACGACATACGTTGCTCCGCATATTATAAGATACAGTCCGCCAAGTCCGCCCAAAAGCGTAAAAACGATACGCAAAATACTCATCGTTCCCACCTGATTGGGCACGGTATAAAGCGACAGCGAGGACAGCGCTACTATCATAACGGCAGGCGAAGAAATAATTCCTGCCTTCACCGCAGTTTCTCCAAGCACTAACGCTCCTACTATGGACATTGCCATTCCCACGGCTCGCGGAGTTCGGATGCCCGCCTCTCTTATCAACTCGAAAAGCAAAATCACGAACACGGTTTCAGACAATGGTTTGAACGGAATTCCGTTTACCGACGACATAAGGGTAAGCACGAACCGCATGGGGATTATGTTGTAATGAAATATCTGCAACGCCACGTACAGTCCGGGTAAAAATATCGCGGTAATTACACCCAAAAATCTCACTATTCTCAAAAACGTAGAAAACGCCGAGCGCTGGTAATAATCCTCTCCGCTTTGAAAATCCTCTACAAGCAAGAACGGAAAGGTTAGCACCATAGGCGAACCGTCCACAATAACGGCGACCCTGCCCTCCAGCATTTTTGCACACACTACGTCGGGCTTTTCGCTGACAGCGGACTGCGCAAACACCGACATCGGACGGTCTTCCACAAAAGCCCTTACGTAATTACTGTCTATAATTCCGTCCACGTCGATATTGCCAATACGCTCTCTTATCTTTTTTACCACCGATTCATCTGCAACGTCCGACAGGTACGCTATTGCCACGCACGTTCCGCTTCGTCTGCCCACGGTCAGTTTTTCCACGGCAAGCGAGGGCGTGCGCAGTCTGCGCTCGATAAGGGCAAGATTTGTCTTGACGTCCTCCACAAATCCCTCTCTTGGGCCTTGCATAACGTTAGACGTGGGAGGCTCGGTAATTGCGCGTTTGTCGTACTTTCGGGTGTTTACGACAACGTAACCGTTAGCTTTATCGATAATAATTACGGTATCTCCGTTAAGAATCCCCTCTGTCGCATCTTCGTTTTCGTATACCACTTTACTTTCAGCCACTACCACAAAACGCGAGGCAAGCTGTTGTAAGTTTCTGACGTTTTCCCTAACGTCCTCCAAGCTTTTCAGAAGCTCTTGAATGAGTAAGCTGTCCGTAAGATCGGGATTGTACAATAAAACTCCGTCAAATCTGTCAGACTTAAAATTCCGTCTTACGATAAGGTCGGGAGTTGAAAATTTTTCCAATAAAAAATCCGCTCTCTTCATACCCCTTAGGATATGCAAAGAACGGATTTTAATTCGTTTTTACTTGATATTCTTATTCCTTACCGCACCCGGAGAACATCCGTAAGCTTTTACAAACGCCTTATAAAACACTGAAAAATCAGAAAAACCTACCGAAAACGCAATTTCTTCTTCGCTTCTCGTGGTGTCGGACAATAAACGCCTTGCTTCTTCCAATCTTAAATTTGTGAGGTGCTTGTGCGGAGTTATGCCGTATTCTTTCTTAAAAACCGAAATTAAGTGGTTTGTGGATATATAGAGTTTTTTTGCAACGTCTACAAGACATATTTTATCCTTATAAGTCCTGTTAAACTCGTCCATAATCTTTTTTGCAAGCGGATTTCTGCTTGCTTTGTTATACTTATTAAGCTCGTCCAAAATTCTATAAAACACAAGCGTCTTTTCCATTTGCGTAGCGTTAGAACGAATGAGCATATCCAACTTATCACATAGCGGAAGCACGGATTCCTCATTCCACCTTCCTCTGATTTCCATATCACCACTGCTTGTAAAATCACCTGAAAAATGCACGTAATAATATTTTGGAACATTCGTTTCCACGTCGCCACGTTGAACAAGACCTGCGCGCTGTATATAATACTCGCCCTTTTTTACGTAAACGGGCTCGCCGTTTTCCGAAAAAGCAAGAACGCCATCGTACACTAAAAGCAGTACGCTTTGCTCACATACTCTGTTTACGTACCTTTCGCCCTCATAAAAAGAGCGATGAGAACCGGTGTAGAACGATATTGGATTGTTAAGCGAAAGTTTCATTATTCTATTATACATATATTGTGTGATTTTTGCAAGGTTTTTTTGTATTTTTTCCATTGAAATTTTTTAAGTTTGGTGGTACAATATAATTTAGAGTGCTGCGCTCTCACATTGACGTATCAGTAACGGCTGTGAGGGCAGAGTAAACAACAAACCACTAAAGGGAGAATAGTATGAAACGTTTATTTACACCTTTTACTACAAACGAAATAAAGCCTCACGGTTGGCTTAAAGATCAGCTTATCATTCAGGCAAAAGGCTTGTCGGGAAATCTCGACAAGATGTGGCCCGACGTAAGGGATAGTAGCTGGATTGGCGGAAACAAGGACGGCTGGGAGCGCGTTCCGTATTGGCTGGACGGATTTATTCCTCTTGCTTACCTTCTTGACGACGACGATATGAAAGCAAGAGCGCAAAAGTATATCGACGCTATTATCGCAGGGCAAAAGGAGGACGGTTGGATTTGCCCGTGCTCGGACGAACAGCGCAAGGGCTATGATATGTGGGCTCTTTTCTTGCTTTTGAAAGTTCTTATCGTGTACTACGATAGCACGAAAGACGAGAGAATTGAAGAGGTTGTGTATAGAGCGCTCAAGCAGTTCTCTAAATTTAACAATCAGCAAACCATTTTTAACTGGGGACACGCCAGATGGTACGAGTGCGTTATTTCCATTGCCTGGATTTACGCGCGCCGTCCCGAAGAGTGGATGCTTTCTCTTGCGTACAACCTTGAAGCAGGCGGAATGGACCATGCTAAAGTACTTGACTATCTCAAAAAGCCCGCAACCGAATGGACTTTCCAAAAGCACGTTGTAAACCTTGCCATGTACCTTAAAGCGGACGCTGTAATGAGTATGCTTGACAACAGAAATCCCGAACAAAAAGCGGATAAGTTCCTTAAGTTCTTGCAAAAATACCACGGCAACGTTAACGAGTACTTTAACGGCGACGAGTGCTTACCCGGTACCGCCCCCATAAAAGGAACTGAGCTTTGCGGTGTTGCGGAGGCTATGTATTCGTACGAGGTTATCGCCTCTATGACCAAATCCACTATTTGGATGGACAGATGCGAACGCCTTGCGTTTAACGCTTTCCCTGCAACCGTCAGTGAGGACATGTGGACGCACCAATACGATCAGATGAGCAATCAGCCATTCTGCGTAGGAAACGGCGACAAATCGCATTTCTGCACAAACGGACCCGAATCGCATATCTTTGGCTTAGAGCCTAACTTTGGATGCTGTACGGCTAACTTCAATCAGGCATTCCCCAAGTTTGCGCTCTCTACATACATGAAAGCAAACGACGGAATTGCGGTAACTTCGCTCGCTCCATCCTCGCTTTCTACCGTTATAAACGGCAGTAACGTTATGGTAATCACGGATACGTTATATCCTTTCCGTGACAGCGTGAGCATAAAAGTAGAATGTGACAAACCCACTCTCTTCACGCTTTATATCCGTATTCCTTCTTTTGTAAAGAGCGCGAAGGTAAACGGCGTAAACGTAAAAGTGGGCGAATATTACGCTCTTGTTCAAGAGTTTTCCTCACAGGTCGTAGACGTTAAGTTTGAGTTTGAAACAAAGCTTGTAAAACGCGGTAAAATGTACGCAATCGTACGCGGACCTCTTACGTACACTCTCCCCGTAAAGGAAAGATGGGAGATGCGCGAATATGAAAGAAACGGCGTGGAAAGAAAGTTCCCCTACTGCGATTACTATATCTATCCCGAATCCGAGTGGCAGTACGCAATCGCATCTACAGACTTTGAATACGTAGAAAACGACGAGTATAAGTGCGCATTCTCCACCTCCGCTCCTCTTTGCGGTATTAGGGTAAAGGTTAAGAAAATCAATTGGGGCTTGCTCGACGGCTTTGAATACGTGCCTGCCGCTCTTCCCAAAAGCGTAAAGCCGATAGGCGATGAAGAAGAGATTACGTTTGTTCCTTACGCGTGCGCAAAGCTTCGCATGACCGAGCTTCCTCTCCTTAAAAAATAACTAAAAAACGCAAAAACACGCATACGTATCAGCATTTTTGGGTAAAAATCAACTTGGGTTATGTATAAGTTCAACTTGGGTTAAGTAAAAGCTCTACTTGGGGTAAATAAAAGCTCTACTTGGGGTAAGTAAAAGCTCTACTTGGGGTAAGTAAAAATTCCACACCGTGGCAGGTGTGGAATTTTTTTAAGTTTAAGTTATTTAATTACGTCAATTCTGCAATATGCTTAAAAGCATCCGAAAAGAAATTCGTTAATAAACTCTTCAATGAAGTATCCGCATCCCTCTGCAAGGTCACATCCCAATTCACATCCCGAGCAATCATCGCATCCAAGACATCCAAGACAGCTTTCGAGCCAGCCTGTATTGGTTATGATAAGGAACAAGAATACTACTATCGCTATACCGCCAAAGGTATAATATCCTTCCTCGTCCGCCTCCTGATATGCGGTGGAAAGAGCAACGATGGTAAGAATAAGCATTTCGATACCGAACGCTATTCCGATAATCATTACGTCGGGGATAAAGTAAGTAAGTGCGATTTCGATAGCACCACCGATAGACAGCATTACGGTTGCAGGGATCTCAGGCTCGCCCGTGTCGTCGCCGATAACAGATACGATAATGATTGAGGGAACGATAAGTATGGGAGAACCGAAGATAACGATTATCCACTGGCTTGCAGGTCCCCAAGGAATGTTTGCAATGATTGCAACGAGGGACACTATCATACCGATAAAGGTTATAATCGCCTGAGGATACTGCTCGCCCTTTGCCTGAATAATGGTAAATATAAGCCCCATTACGGTAAGCACGATAGCAAGAGCCACGCATACGACTACGTATTCTTCATGGAACGAGAAGCCGAGTATGAGGTTTGCCACCGAGAATCCTGCCGTTACAATCACAACGGCAAACGGATTGTTATGCTCGTAATTGTCGGCACAGTACACCACGATAATAAGAGCCACAAGGTACGCTCCACAAAGGAATGCAAGCACCCACTGTAACGTTCCCCAAGCCACTCCCGAGAAGTGAACGCCGAGGATAACGCCTGCAACGACGATACCTACTACAAGCATAATGATAAAGCCCTTAAGTAACGCGTCGGCATTTGCTATTGCATTTCTTACTCTTTCTCTCTGTCTTCTCTTACGAGCTGCGGCTTCTGCCTGTATCTGTTTATTTCTTTCCCTGTCAATACCCGAAAGCAAAGATTTTGCATCGCTGTAAGAACCTGCTTTTTTAAGGTGATCCTTTGCTTTTCTGTAATTATCGTCGGGAATAAGATTGTTATAAAGTTTTTTAGCCTCGTTGTAGTGCTTTCTCTTTTCGGCTAAAATCTTTTCTTCCCTTTGCTCTTTCTGTTTTTGATCAAGGCTCTTGAAGATATCGTAAGAATCCTTGTAATCAAGCATTCCGCTCAACAGCTCTTTAAGCTTGCTAAATACGCTATCGTCGGTGAGATCCTTTTTGAGAAGTTTTTGAACTTCGGCATACTTCTTTGCAAGATCTTGCTCTTCCTGCATTTTGGGAAGGTTCTTCAACAGTTTGTCAACGTCCTTATAACCTGCAAGATCCCTGTCGCTCAATGCTTCTTCCGCATCTGCGTAAACGTCGGGGTTGGTTAAATCTCCACCCATAATCGTCTTTGCAGTCTTGTACTTTTCTTCAATCTGCTCTTGCTTTCTCTTTAAGGGAAGCTCGTCAAGCAATGCTTCCGCATCCTTATATCCTCTTGCCTTCTCAAGATAATCAGTTAGGAGCTTGTAGTTCTTACTGTCCAACAACGACTTGCTAAGAAGCGGTTTTGCAAGGTCGTAGTTCTTCTTTTGCTCTTGGAACTTTTTGGTAAGAGGAAGCTCCGCAAGCAACTGATCCGCGTCCTTATAGCCTCTTGCCTTTTCAAGATTTTCTTTTGCGCTTTGATAGATCTTTGCATCGGTAAGAGGTTGAGCCATATAAGACTGAGCAAGCTTGTAGTGGTTTTCCTTAATCTTTTCTTCTCTTCTCTTGGGAAGCTCTGCAAGCAAGCTGTCTACGTCCTTGAAGCCCTTGATTGCGGAAAGTTGCTCTTTTGCCTTGTTGTACGTTTGCTCGTTGGAAAGGTCGCCGTTTACAAAAGGCATTGCCGCTTTGTACAATCCTTCCTTTTTAGCCAAAATCTGTCTTTCACGGTCAAACTCAAGATCAGCAAGCTGTCTGTTTGCGTCCTTATAGCCGTTAGCATTAGTAAGATAGTCCTTTGCCATCTTATAGTTTGCGTCAACCGTAAGATCCTTGGTAAGATAGGGTTGCGCGTTGTAGTAAGATACGCCGTTAGAAAGCTTTTCCACTTCCTTTTTAAGCTCTGCGTCTGCAAAACGCAATATCTTTTTGTAGTTGAGATTATTCTCGATACCCTTTTGCTTAGCAAGCTCGTCAAGATTGGAACATCTGTATTCGCAAAGAAGCTTTGCCTTGTACGCGTGGCCGCATCCTGCGTCTATGTTGAGGATATCTTCTGCAAACTCATCCACCCTTTCCCAATCCTTATCTTCCAAGGTGAGCTGAATTCTGCGTATAAGGTTGTTTATCTTTTCCTGATTAGGATCGGAAACTTTTGCCTGCGTGGGCTGAACGGATGCCTGAGCCGACTGCGTTGGCATTGAATGAGACTGAAAGGCAGGCATAACTAATCTACCGAACTTACTGTCAATCTGACGGGTAAGGTTTTCGGTAAAGTCCATATCCATAGCATTGAGCGCCTGAAACTCTTTAAGCTCTTCGGGAAGATCGTACGCGTCCATGTCCGTGTTTGCGATACAGGGAACGAACACCTTTTCATCGTCCTCGCCCATAAACTCCAAATATCTGCTCCACTCGTTTCTTACCCACGGAGCATTGGAATATTCGGCAGAGGTCGTAACGTGCAACATTACTTTTGCAGAGGACAGCGCGGAGAAAATGATGGGTTCGTACTTTGCTCCCGCCATATTCTTAAGCGTTACGCGCGAAAAGAAAACCTTATATCCTTTATTAGTAAGGTTTGTATAAATCCTGTTTGCAATCTGAGAATCTTTCGTTCTTTTTCCGTTCGAATCAGATTCCTTGTAACAAATAAAAATATCGTAAGGCTCTGCTTTATCCGCGGCATCAAGAATTTCCTTTTGTATTCTGTCAATCTCCTTGGCTTCCGTTTCAAAAATAGCTCTTTCCTTTTCGGATGCTCTGCTTATAATGAACTTATAATCCTTGTTGTCAAAAATGCTTTCTCTGACCGTTCTGTGACAGGTAGGAACGTTTCTTTCGGTAAGATCGTCTTCTACGTATTCGATACCGTACTCGCAAAGAATCTTACACCAATACGCCTCGTTGTCTTCGGGATACTTTGCAATAAGCTCCTGATACATCGACTTTGCTACGTCAAACCTGTTATTTCTTCTGTACTCGTTTGCCTTCAAAAACTCCTCGATTTTTTCGGGAGAATCGTTTTTGGGCAAAGTTTGCTCCATACCGCAAATTTCGCAGACGACGGTTTTTGCGCCTTCTTCAACTTCGATTTGGTCACCACAATTTTTACATTCGATTACCATAACTCTTTCCTTTTGTTTATTTTTGTTCTTCTATTGTTTTATAGTAATATAGATTATAACATAAAGCAATGCGCTTGGCAATAAAAAACAAGGCAAAACGCGAATTTTTATCAAAAAAACAGGCATAAACAACCCAATTATTAATTTTAGATTAAAATATTTGACTTTTTTATAAAAACAAATGACAATTCATTTTTTTTGTGTTATAATCAACTCATCAAATTATTAAACATAAGAGGTGTAATTTTATGAAAAAAGAAATTGACAAAATTATTTCGGCACTCATCCTCATAAGCTTTTGCGTTATTTGGATTATCAGACTTGCAGTTGCAGGCAACATTACTCCCGAAGCTCAGACCGGTATAAGCATTGCTATGAACGTTATGCTCATTCTTACTTACTTCGTTCTTCTTTATAATGCTTGGGGCGCATTCGACAGCGTAATTTTTAAGATTATCTTCCTTGTTATTGCGTTGTTCCTCGTTCTTTGCGTTGTTGCAACCTGGATTCCTGCTATCAGCGAATTCCTCAAGATCCCCATGATTGGATTCTAATTGGAGGCAACTATGGCTAAAAATCGTTTTGCAAGCGTTGCATCCGCTCTGTTTTTAATCGCGCTCGCCGTTATTTGGCTTATCTATCTTTGCGCAGGTAACAATCTCGGCGAACAGACCACGGCAATTTTGTCTGCAGTTATTTCCTTTATTACGTTTTTTATGATATATTTCTGCTACGAATTTATCAAAGACAATACTCCGTTGTGGTTGGCAATAACGATAATCATCATTGTAGTAATCCCTTACATTTTCTCTTCGGTGGTTACCATTTGCATGGCATTCGGATTCGATCTTATCGCGTCCTTCCCTCCCATCGTTGTTACCATCATCGATATTTTCACTAAGGTTGTATTCATCATCTTGTACGTAATGCTTATTATTAACGCGTGGGATTTTACGGACAGTTTAATCTTCAGATTGATTTTCATCGCCATCGGCGCGTTCCTTATCTTCTGCGCTGTTCTTCCTTGGATTCCACCACTTGCTCAGCACTTTGATTTCCCCCTTATCGGATTCCAAATCTAATACTATTAAAACCCTAATAACGAAAACGGCTTGTAAAAAACAAGCCGTTTTTATTGTTTTTGTCGCATTTTTTGCAATACGTATCGTACTTTTTGCGATTTTTATTACATTTCTATTTTGTTATTATGCAACAAATCCAAACCCTCCTTATAAAGGTGCGAAGTATCCGAAATACACAGACAGCGCGGACAGGTATAACCGCTTTCGTGGTTTGCAAACTCAATAATCGTTACACCCGTATGCGTAATATCCAAGCCTGACCAAACGAGGTGAAGGGGGAAATGCAAGAGTGAAGAAAGCCAAGCTCTGGTCATTGCTGCGTGGCAAAACAACGCCACCTTTTCCTCGTTTTTACGCAAAATTTTATATACGCCGTTTTCGTACTTATAGCCAAGCTTTTCCAAGAAAATATCTCCGTTAGTCTTGATAAACTCTACTGCTTTTTTCATCTCGGTAGGCGCAATCGCCTTTGCGCTAAAAGCCTCGTCGTACGATAGGTCTTCTTGTCCGTTTTCTCTAAAGAGGTTGTTATCGAGCATGGATATAGACTGTCTAACTCCGTTAGGATACGTTGTGAGGCGTTCGTCCAAAATTTCGTGCGCCCACTCCTCTACGCTATACTGCTTGTTAAGATATCTGCACGCAGGAACAGCTGTGAGCACTGCTCTGCCCATAGGCGAGGTGAAAATTCTGTCAATCTTAGAGTGTGCAATACGCTTACCGACAGCTTCTGCTTGCTCGTATCCGCGCTTTGTCAAAGTGTCGTTTTCGTATATGGGATCTCCGTGACGAATAAGATATAAAAGCATAAAATATTTCTCCTTTTTGTTTTTTAGGAAGAAGCCTGCGCCTCGTCCGCATTTTTTACCGTACTGCCTTCGCTTTCCTGCTTTTCGCTTTCCGTTCTACTGAGCAAAAATACCGCCAAAAGAATGAGGATTATACCGATAATCGCCCATACGTCCAGCACTTCTTGATACACAAACACGCTAAAAAGCGTTGCGGACATTGGCTCTATTATGCCCATTGCGGTAGTAGTTCCGGCAGGCAGATAACTCATAGCGTTACTATAAAGCAGGTAGGGAATAACGTGGGTTATTACACCAAGACCTATTATAAACGGCACGGTTATAACGGGCTCTTTTGCTATATGGAAAGGAATTTCCCAAGGCGAGCAAAACGCGATTGCAAACACCGCCATAAACATTATTGAATAGAACGACGCGGTGACTGACGAGTTGTTTCTGTTTACTGCAATCTTGGTTGCTACGTTATACGTTGCGTACGCGACACCCGACAAAAGCCCAAGCAAAATTCCCACTGCGTCGAACTTAAATCCTCCAATAAGCCCCGACACGAAACAACACCCAACGAGCATACAGGCGATGGAAATTACTTTTAGTAGCGTTAGTTTTTCTTTCATAAAGATTACCGAAAACACGGTAACAAATATTGGCGCGGTGTACATTAGCACTACTGCTGTGGAAATGGACGTTAGTTGCATAGACGCGTAATAACACGACGACGTACCGAAAAGCCCAAGTCCGCCCAGCGCAAAAATCAACAAATCAACAGGCTTTGTTCTAAAGAGTTTTCTGTCCTTTATAAACACGAAAATCAGCAAAAAGAGAAACGATACCGTGGCTCTTACCGCCGTCATTTGCAAAGACGTAAAACCGTAAGGTGAAAGATTATTTACGAATATTCCACTCGTTCCCCACAGCACGCTCGCTATTATAATAAAAATAAACGCTCTGATTTTCATACGTTATCCCAAAACAAAAAAATGATTACACGCCAAAACGCGCATAACCATTATACTGTTTTTTATATAATAAATCAACTGTTTTTAAGACAAACGCCTACAAATTCCCCAAAAAGCTTACGCGAATTTTCGTCTTGGTTAAACAACAATTCGGGATGCCATTGGTACGCCCTTAAAAACCGTTCGCCACTTGAATATATCGCTTCTATTACACCGTCGTCGCTTTGAGCCATAACGCGCACACCCTTACCTAAAGTCTTTATTGCCTGATGATGAAAACTGTTTACTTTCAACCGCGCATTTTGAACAAGCTCGAACAACGGCGCATCTTTTATTACTTTTACACTATGCGAAAACTCATACCTGCCCTCGTTTTGCTTGTGCGAAACTATAGAATTTATTTGAGTGGGAACATCCTGAATCAGCGTTCCGCCAAGCGCTACGTTTACAAGCTGTATGCCCCTGCATATTGCAAGGATGGGCTTGTTGGTTTTTAGGACTTGGCTTAAAACTAAAAAATCAAAATCGTCGCGCTCTTTACAAATACACACAGTATCGTTTAGAACTTCTTCTCCAAAATATTTAGGCGAAATATCCACTCCGCCCACAAACATAAATCCGTCGCAAATCCCTACGTAAGACGCGATAGTATCTGCGTTTTCGCTGTATGGTAAAAGCAATGGAATACCTCCGCTTTTTTCGATAGCGTTTACATAATCAATACCAACTTCACTCTTTTTATTCTCGTCCGTTTTACCTATTATTCCAATTATTGGTCGCATTTTCACACCTTTATTTTATGCTAAATTTCCCCGATTTGTTACAAAAAGACGATCACGTAGCCACTTTACCTTATACTCTTCAAAAGGCGTTGAAACTTTTTCATTCCGTCAACTTCCATTCCATAAAATTCAGTCTTTCGCCATTCTCGTTAATCGTCGTTATCGCATACGGAGTTACGTCCGCTTTAACCTCGCTACCCAAAAACTTAAACGTCACCGTCTTACCCGTGCCTTCTGTTTCAATCCACCTCATAATAGCCCCTACGCCGTCCTCAGCCTGCTTGATCGCAGTAACTATTACTCCGTCCAAATCGCCCGAGAAACCCTCGAATCGCTCGGGCAAAGTGCCTCTGTGAAAGGTTTCGTTTACTGCCCGAAGCGGAGAGTGAAGAACGGCTGCCTTTCGGTGCGCGTCTGCGTCGGTGGTGTAAGCAAACAGCGAATAGGTAAAATTTTGCGGTCCCCTGTCCATAAAACGACACCTGTCGTCCCTTTCGTTAAAGCCGTAGTGGTCAGCGTAAATCGCACCCCTGAGAACGGTCATTCTAATCTCACTGTCTGTAGAATCGTAGCCATGCTTACCGGTGTTGGCAACGCAAAGCCCATTCGAGGCAAACCACTTACCAAAGGGCTCCTCGCCGTTTTTAAGAGGTCTTTCAATCACGCCGTACGGAATTTCACACCGAACATTATTCTTTGCCGGAAAGCTCAGCTTTAATACTCTGTGGCACTCCCTGAAATCAACTTCCCCCCAAACACGAAGTTCGTCGCTTCCCATATTCAGCGTATAATGTCTGACTAAAGTAGAATTACCAAACGAAGTTTTAATACGCACAGTTGCACAAACCGAACCCTTCTCTATCACTTTGAATTCGGGATGCCCAAATCTCCCACATTCCTCTCCTAAATCGAATTTTTTATGAGCCCATGTGTCACAATCGGTTTCGTCGGTAAGTATGGTCTTAAATCCGCCGTTTGCAATAATTCTTCCGCTTTTTTTGTCATAAATACGGGATATTTCTCCGCTTTCTGTGTCAAACTCAACACGCAAAAGGTCGTTTTCAAGCACATTATTCTCCGCATATACAGAGGGAAACTCCTTTACTGCTTTCGCCACAGAGAAAGCTCTATAAACACGATAGCCGTAAGCCGGAATTTCTACGGGGAAAGTTACTACGTGCTTATCGCCATCATTGGTCTGCTCGCCACGAGTAAGCTGAAATGGAATCTCATTTCCCTGTTCGTCCGTCATTCGGCTCGCTGAAATTCTCATCGTTATGGTATCCTTTACGGGAAAAGCGTGAGGATTAAATACAACAAGAGGAGTTCCGAGCGTTTCGTGCTCCCAAACCAAACAATGCTTACTGCTTTTCACCCCCGTTTCCGAAGATGCACCCGTGTCGATTTTTCGGCAAATGGACTGCAAAGCACCGTTTATCGCCTGCTCGGTAATGCTCATGATCTCTCCGAACAAATAGGATGCATCAACGTACGCACTTTCAATAGAACAGCCTGCTAAAATATCGTGGAACTGATTGAACAACAGGTTTTTCCACGCCTTTTTCAACGCCTTTTTCGGGTATTTAAAGCCAACGAGACGACTCGCAAGCAGGCAGAACCGCTCTGCCACAAGCAAATTCTCCTCACATCGCCTGTTCATCGTTTTTACGTACGAGGTAGCGCTATAGCATCCTCTTGCGTGGTGCTGCAGTTCCTCACTGACAATGGGAAGCCCGTCTTTTTCAACCTCGCTGAAATACTCGTCTACGGTGGCAAACCCAGAGTGCGGTATATTCTTTGATTTTATCTTGTCAATCAATTCTGCGGTAGGTCCACCGCCGTGATTGCCTACACCGTAAAATGCCATACGGGGCTTGCCGTCCGACTCAACCGAAGCTACAATTCGGTCAAGCTTGTACAGAATGTCAAGGCTTATTCCGTAGCTCTCCGGAATACGGTAAGCTGTAACAACGCTTCCATCATCACTTTTCCAAGTAAACAAATCAAAATCTTGTGCCTTTTCATTCTTATCAGGTCGCATATACACGTAATTTTCCATACCGCCGGCACGCAGAATTTTGGGAAGCGAGGC
Organism: Clostridia bacterium; assembly: GCA_017623455.1. Classification (GTDB taxonomy): domain Bacteria; phylum Bacillota; class Clostridia; order Christensenellales; family Pumilibacteraceae; genus RUG12826. Next base: position 18,830 of record JAGAPA010000071.1, read on the forward strand.
GTTATGCCCAAAAGAATCCACGTTATAACCGCTTTTTGCCGTTATGCCGAATTTCTCCTTAAAATAACGCTGTGAAATAAGCGAATGGCGAGCAAAACTCTCTCCTGACGGCATATTGCAGTCGGGCTGAAGAAACCAACCGCCAACGATATTCCACCTTCCCTCCTTAACCCTTGCCTTTATCTCCTCAAACATCTCGGGATCGGTCTTTTCCACCCACTGATAATACACGGCACACGCACCGGTGTACTTAAAATCCGCCGTTTCCTTCATTCTGTCCAGAGCTGAACGAAAGGTTGCAAGAACCTCCGAATATCCGTCCTGCCAATGCCACAGCCATACAGGGTCAATGTGTGAATTGCCGATAAGGTATAATTTTTTCATGATTATTCCATCCTTTTTCTACTTTATAACGTAATTATATTGTATCACACCTAAAAAAAGTGTTCAATATGCATTTCTATGATATGATTGATTTTTTTTACGATTTGCGTTATAATACAAAAAAGGCTGTACCAACCTTATACCGGGACAGAACCTTAATACATGAATGGAGCATACTGATTTGAAACGGTTTACAAGAGAACAAAACGTTAATAAAATTGGCTTAACCGTATCGGAAAAGCGGTTACATGGCAACTATAACATCCATTGGCACGAGTTTTACGAGATTGAGTATATTACGGAGGGAAGCGGAGAATACGTCATTGACGGAAAAAAATACCCCATTTGCCCGGGTATGCTTTTTCTTATGACACCGCTCAATTTCCACAGCGTTAAAGCCGATAATTGCCGAGGCTTCAACCTTATGTTTTCAGAGCAACTATGCGAGGGAGAATTTCTTGCTCGCCTGCTTCAATGCGCTCACGGAAAAGCCATTCTTTTCCCTTTCGAGGATCGTTCTTTTTTAAACGCGCTTATGACGGAACTTACCTTCGCTAATAATGAAGCGTACGTTTCCGCGCTACTCAACTCAATCCTTGGGAAAATTCTAACCAAAGAGGACAGCGCAATGGAAAAAATCACACCCGTATCAAAGGGCGTCGTTTACCTGCTCCAAAATTTCCGCAAAAATCCAACGCTTGCCGAAACGGCAGCGCACGCAGGCTTTACACCCACCTACTTTTCTATGCTGTTTAAAAAAGAAATGGGCGAATCCTTTAAGCAGTACGTGAACCGACTTCGCTTCGATTACGCAAAAAAATTAGCAATTCACTCCAATCTTTCGGTTCTCCAGATATGTTATGAAAGCGGTTTTGAAAATTATCCCAATTTTATTCGCAGATTCAAGTCAAGATTCGGCATTTCCCCGGGCGAACTGAAACAATCAGTGGCTCAATCCGACAACAAAACAAGCTAAAACTTTCATCTTTTAGATTAATAATCGGACAAAATCTCTACGTATAAAGGAGAAAATCTATTCTGTTTGGTTGAAACGTCAATAAGGCAAAACCAAAAGGTTTAGACAAAAAAATTAAACGTATCCTTTATCCATTTCCACAACTTGTGACAAGCTGTTATCATCACCGTAAAAGCACTCGTGAACATACTCCGAAATAACGTCGCGAGCATTTCCCCATCCAGAATTTGAAAGCAAGATTAAATCAAAATCGTCGTCTATAAGCTGAACGTGTAACGTTCTGAAGCCCACGTGTCCCCCGTTGTGAGTGATGCGGTTTTTGCCGTGCCAAACCGTCATATTGCATCCAAGTCCCATTGTATGATAAGACACTGACGAGCGACTAAAAATTTCTTTCCAGCTCTTTTCACTGATTAGTTTTTTATGCTTTATCGCTTCGTTGAGCTTGTAAACGTCGTCAACTGTAGCAACAACGTCGCCACCACCCAACATTATTAAATACTCTTTGGGAACTGCAACCATTTTACCGTTTTGCTTTTCGTAGCCATGCGCGCGGTTGGGTATAAATTTTCCGTCATAATCAATATACGCGCTAGTCATTCCAAGTGGAAGAAAAACCTCTTGACGCATATACTCGGCATACGGCATTTTACTCACGTTTTCGATAATGAGCGCAACGTAAGTAAAGTTGCTTGTACAGTACCTCGCTTCTTTGCCGGGCTCGAAAAACATTGGATAGCCCGTAATAATCTCGGTTAGTTTTCTATGGTCGGTTATTCCGCTTTTTACGTACTTGTCATAAAATCCAGGAGTTTGCGCATAGTCGGGAAGTCCGCTTGTGTGCTGAAGCATTTGACGCACGGTTACGCGCTCGTCAAAACCCGACATCTCAGGCACGTACTTTTTGGGATGCTCATCAAGATTTACAAGCCCCTTATCCACAAGCTTCATTATTCCAAGCGTGCAGAAAGGCTTACTAAGAGAATACAGCGTATACTCGGTATCCTTAGTGTGCGGTATTTTATTTTCAAAGTCCGCATAACCTACACTCTTTTCATACACGATTTTATCCTTTATCGTAACCCTAACAACACCTGAAAAGCCTTCCTTTTCAGCATACTCGTCAATCTGTTTACTCAACTTTTCCATTCTTTTATCCATCATTTTTACTCCTTTACAAGCAAATACGCCTTCATATCGCGCTTTGGTAAAACTAATATATTTTTGCTTGCAACAAATTTTTCATCTGTTATTTTATCCACGTACACTCCGTTTTCCTTTACGTTTATTACCGCATCAGAATCGGTTGCGTTGTATACTCCTAAAGCGTTTTGTGTTGGATAAGTATAAACTTTATTTTCGTTACTATACCTATAAACACCCACTATATCCAAAATTTGTTTTAGGTACAGCGTAGGAATAAAAGTAGACGCGCAATAAAAAGTTTTATCCTTTTGCGCTATCGCCACACTCGAATCCTCAAAAGTTGCAATAGTCCTTGCGTTGCTGTCCTTAATACTGAAAAACGGGGAACTTAAACCGCTTGTAAAGCCGTCCAAGGCACCGTGCGAAGCAGTTGAAGCAACGGTATTCATTCCTGTAATTTCGCTTACGTTCTGCACGCTTGGCTTACCGTTATTTGCATAGTCAGGTGCAAAAATCCACAATACGTATACGCCTTTTTGTTGCAACTGGGCAATTTTTTCTCTTAGTTTATCGCTTACGTCAAACTGATTTAACAATACGTAAAGCTTGTAGTTTTGCTCGTCTATCGTGTAAATATCGCCTATCGAAAATATGTCGTATGGCGCTCCACACTCAGATAATGAACGGCGGTTTTTTATTAGAATCTCACTTTGAAGCGTTGTGTTTTTACGAGCACGGTACATACTTTCACCCTCTGCAAACACAGCTATTTCCGACACGCTTTTACACTTCGTTTTACTTAAATTGGCGCGCAGATTTATCATTTTAGTAACCGCGTTCATCATTCCCTCAGAGCGGAACCATCCGTCGAACATATCAAACCACCAAAGTGCGCTACCGTTTGCGTTACACATAATATAATCACGCCACATCAAGTTCAAACTCTCCGTTTCGTCCTTGCACTTATTTTTCGCGCCGGGTATTTCTTTTAGGTACGAATTTCCCGTATCGTCGCACTCTTCGTATATCATTGTGGGTGCAACGTGAGTGATATGGTCAAACTCCAAAAAGTAAAGTTTGTTGTGCTTATCCAACGTTTTTTGAGTTACCATAATTCCACTTGGATCGTCAATTTTCCTGAAGTGATAGTCGGAGGGCGAGGAAATCATATCTATATCCGGAGATAGAAAAACGCGCTCGTAATCGATATGCCCTGCATTATACAAAAAGTTGTTGTAAAGGTGTAAAAGATAACCAAAGTATGCGCCAAGTAATTTTTTATGCTTTATTACGCTTTGAGCGACAGATGCAAAATACAGAAGCGTATCGGACACCGTGTAATTATGGAAGCGTCTTGCATCGTACACGTCAAGTTCGTCCTCGCATAAAAAGGCGTCGCCCGTTCTTTCTAGTTTTTCCACAGGCGGAAGCGTCGCATTCTCATCGTTCCGCCATTTCTTGTACGCTTCGTCCTTTATTGGGTGACTTGCCTCTTTGTCGGGGTGCGCGAGCCACTCGGTAGTCATTCCTCCCAAAATAAAGTAGCCGTAAATCTTATCACCGTACTTTTCCTCGCAGTGTGTAATAACCGCCTTAAGATATTCTGACGCATCCTTTCTCCATTTTTCGCTGTGAGCGGTCTGAGAAAGATGTCTGAACGAGTTGGGAATATCGGGGTTCTGCTCTAAAAACCAAGGACGGGTATCCACCATAAACATTGGGGCAAAATAACCGTTTGGGGCACACTCGATAAACATATCCATTTGCTTATCAATTACCGAAAAATCATACTCATTATCTCCCACCCAACTCTCGCCAAACCGTGAATACGGAACGCCCAAAGCGTTTATTACTCCGCTTGAAAGCACGCTGAAAAGCCTTACGCCTGCGTTGTAGAACTCAGTTACGTTTTGCCTGTTCGGACGAAAGGACTTAAACGATAAAGGATCGTACAAAACTCCGTTAATTTCCACCTTTAATATTCCGTTTACACGCCTTATTTGTACTTGCATAAAATTCTCCTAAAAATAAACTAATTGTATTTACTAATATGAAACTTGTCGTCTTCGGTCAGATCGAGAAGGTCTATCACTCTTGTAAAGATAGGCGTAGTGCTTTCAAAGTTTGAGGGGTGGTGTGCGTCGCTTCCAAGATAGAACTTACAACCGCATTTCTTTGCAGTTTTGTAGATGCGAAGAATAGGTTCTATTTCGCTGTCGTTTGCAAGCCTTACGTCGTCTTTGTTAAGTTCCACTCCGCAACCTTTTTGCGCGATTTTTACAAAAACTCGTTCCATTTCGCTTTGTGGGATTAGGTTGAGCATGCGAATAAACTCGGCTCTATCCTGTCGGTGCATAAGCCCACAATTAAGGTGCGCTATTCCTATTTTTTCAAACGGCAAGTCCTTGTCAAGAAGAGCGTCAAGGCGTTCTATCCAAAGCTTTGCCTTGCGCTCTACGGTGTTATCTTCTTCAGACAGCGTAAAGCCTACCATATGCATGTGAGTTGTTGGAATTATGATAAAATCAAACTTGTCGCAAGCTTCTTTACTTATGCCCACGTTAAAAAACTTATCCATTTCCGTTTCGCAACCAAACAAAAACTCAACGCCGTCTGCTTGCGGTAACGGCTTGATTTTGCTTATATGCTCAAAGTTTTGGGGCTTGTACCAATTCGACGCGCCATCTACGTTTTCGTCCCAATAGTGATCGGTTATGCAGATTTTTTTCAAGCCTCTATCCTTTGCGTACTGCAAAATTGCTTGCGCAGTCTGCCCAGGGTCTGACGAACAGAACGAAAGTTGTGAGTGAATATGATAGTCGTGATCGAAAGTAAATTTCATAATTTTTCTCCTTATTGTTAAATGATTCCTGCTTTTTGTAATTACGTTACACTATTATTTTAAGGCATTTATTCAATAAAGCAAATGCCCAGTAATGTCTTATTTGTTATAGTATTTTTGCAAAAGTCCTTAAGCTTGCACGCTTATAGTTTTATACAATTAGTCCAGGCAAGGTTGCCGTTTTCGTCCTTAACCTGTACCCTGACGTACGTTTCGTTTGGTGTAAATTTATATCTTGCTTCTTGCAAGTTGTCGCCCACAAAAACGCGCTCACTCCACACCCAATCGGAGAAGAAAACAATCTCACTGCAAGGCGAACATTTTACCACGATTTCGTCGCCCTCTCTGTATGCGTGAACCTCCGGACCTTGCGAAGCGTAGAACTTACCGTCTAAAATTGCTTTTACTATATCGTTTTTAGTTAAACTGTCCGCCTCAACCATAATAAACGACTTGCACTCGTCGCCGTCGTAATAATGTGCATCGTCGGTGGCGATTAGGTTGTAAAACTTTCCCATTGCGCCAAGCATATCCACGATTAGCGAGGAGTCGGCGCGTCTTGACATGTGCAAGCCCGACACGGTGTTATAAATCTCGGTAACGTATGCGTTTTTTAGCGAACTAATTTGCTGTGGAGTGTTGAGCGACCAAGCCGTATGGGCGATAATCGGCATACCACCGTGAGCATTTATCGCGTCGATTGCGTCTTGAGCAGAGGCGCTTTTAGGCAGATTGGGATTTGTATCCATACCGATTCCCACGATATGAAAAAGTCCGTCTTTAGGCAAAACGTTTAGTATATTATACTCCGCGCCCGACAGCACGAGTAGTCCGTTGTCGGCTACGTACTGCTCGCCAAATTTCCAATGATCGGTTATAGCAATCGCGTCGTAGCCTTTATCTTTATAGATTTTACACACCTCTTCAGGTGGTTTTCTGCCGTCCGAAATGGTGGTGTGCGTATGTAAATTTATTTTGTATCTATTCTTTCCCAATAAGTCTTTTTGCATAATCTATTCCTTGTTTTACCCGTATATCTTTTTTATAATTTCACCGTCAATAAGCTGTTTTTTATAAGCAAACATTTTATCCTCTTCTGTAATTTTGCGAATCACCTTACAGGGATTGCCTGCCACTAACGTCCAATCGCTTTCATCAGCGTTCCTTGCTCGTCATAGCTTTTCTCCTTAAACTATATACACGGTATCGTTTTCACTTTTTAACGTATTTTTAAGATAATTTGACACATTTTCGTCATACATTATCGTATTTTTTGAACAGTTTGTAGTTGCGCCGTAAGTACCGAACATTTTTCCTTTGTGCTGGATATAGGTGTTTGAACACATCTTTGGTAAGCTATTTTCCTCGTCTGCCACGATATGAATCATGCGGTAAGCGGACCTGTCTAAAATGTTATCGCAAATAGAAAAACCCTTTGTCCTGTTTACGTACTCCCACCCTTTAATATGCGCAGGCGTATCTACGTTGTGGCGTTGCTGACCCCATCCGTAACCGCAAAGCTTTAGGATATTTCCACAAATTTTAACGTTTTGCATAACGCTTTTTACGTCACCTTCGGTCATATCCAAAAAATACTCTATCGAATACACGCACCGCTCTATGAGGTTGTTTACGTATGAAATATCGCTAAGCTTATACTGCTTGCCGTTTGTGGTTATCTGATGCGTTACGCCTGCATCGTAAACGTCGTGAATATAACACGAGCCAACGGCATAATTTTCACATCCGCCGTAAATTTCCACGCCGTTACCAAACCTCGTTACCGTTCCTCTTCCGCCCTGCGGATAGTTTGGATCAGTGCCGAAATAGTGCTGAATACAACCGCCCACCCAACCGATTTCACAGTTGGTTACCCTTAGCCCTTTTACGCACTCACCGCCTGCGGATATTGCGTGAGTTCCTACGTATTTTATGCAAAGATTGTCAATACGTACGTCGTTATTTGCACCAACGGCAAACATTGGTCTGTGAGTAAGAGCCTCTATGGAAGTAAAGATTTTACCCGGATTACCCTCGTCGCACCGAAGGTATAAATCGCCTAAACTGTTATCCGTAACGGAAGGGATGGGGAAGTTTTCGCCCCTTGAAGGCTCTACCGTCATCACCTCGTCGAAATGCCAATAAAAATCAAGATTACGCTTTGCTTCATTTGCAAAAACAAACGGCTTGCTCTCATTCTCCCTGCACACAAATTTTCCGTTTTTATAGGACGGAATAAGTTTTATCGAGTGTTTTTCTCCATCGTTAAACACAAGCGTTCCCACGTCTAAAATTTTTTCGGTAAGCTTGTAAACATGTTTGTCTTCGTCAACTGCTTCCCACATTGCAGGATTGGCAAGATTTTTATCCCAGCCGTAAAGTTTTGGCTTTTCACCCTCTCCGTACGCGCCGTACGTAACGGACGATTGAGTTCTTATGCAACCTCTGAAAACATCGCCCCTACGGAATAAAACCCCGTCGCCTTTGTTAAGCTTTATAGACGAAACCTTGTCTAAAGTTGCCCAGGCAGTGTGCGGTGTAAGCCCGTCGTTATTATCGTTACCGTCGCAAGAAACGTAATACGTATTGCCGATTATATGCAAATTATCCTTACTTTCAAGAATTTCGCGCTTTCTGATTTCAGATAACAATTCAAATTTTTCAATAATCTCGCAAGATCTCATTACTGCCTTCCCCCTAAAAATTTTAGTATCCTAAATCCTCGTTTATAAGCACTATTTCGATATTTGCAGTTTTGGGACAAACCCACAAAACGCTAAGCCCTCTGCAAATTCTATCCGCGCTCTTACAGTCATAGCATCTGTCAGCTTTTATCGCACAAGGCGTGTTAAGCTTTAGCCGTTGCGCGTTTTTTGGCGAGGCAATATTGCGCGCTCTCCACAATGCTTTTTCAAAGTTGTCTTCTATCTTGTTTTTACCAATTATTAAATAAACTTTTTCGTGTCCGTAAACAATCGATGCAATGCGGTTGCACACGTTGTCAATGTTTACAATCTCGCCCTCTTTTGTTATTGCGTTTACGGAAGACAGATACACATCGCAGTTTTTAGCCTGCTCTCTAACCATTGCAGAAGTTGATCCGTTTGGGATTCTATGGTGCCAGACGACGTTGTTATGCAAAGCAAGCTTTTCATAAAGCCCCATTTGCTCCACGCTCATCGATCCGCCTATTCCCACACTCTTTTTGTCTATGTTTTCGTCAAGATATGCCACCGCTTCACTCGCGTTTTCAAAGCACGAAACGGCATAGCCTTTTTCTTGCAAATTACTCTTAATTTCACCAAAATCCACCACACGTATCTCCTGTTTTGTTACATTTCACTCTAAATTTTTAAGATGATCCAATGTCAAAGCATCAAACTTTCCGCCATAAAATTTATCAATCAAGCCCTTATAAAGCCCTCTATTTTTCTCATCCGCCACATAAAACAAGGTGAGCGAAGAGCAAAGCTTAAGCGCGTCGATATCGCCCATTATATAAACAGGGTTGTTTTGCGCCAATCCCTCAAGGACTTTGCAACACTGCACGTATCTACCACCAAGCAATTCGTTATTACAATACGCCTTTGCCTCCTCAAGATTCTCTATCCCATAATACTGAGCGGTTGGGCTTCTGCCTAAACAACGCAGTTGAGGAAAAATATACCATATCCAATGCGTTTGTTTTTTTCCGTTTTTAAGCTCGCTAAACGCCTTTTCAAACTCGCCGTTCTGAGCGTTTATAAACCTTTCTACGTTATATTTCCCCATTCGTCTTTCTTCCTTTTGTCTACTCTGTACATTATACCACCATATCCGATAAATTTCAATAGTTTTATAAAAATTCACCTTGCAAAATATTAAAAAATCGCCACCCCTCGCAATCAACAGGGTGGCTTAAAATTTCTTATACAACGGTATTTGCAACAATCTCACACCGCTCGAATTTATCCCACACGTACTTAAGCGCGGTTCCGTCAAGAAGGTATTTTTCATAAACCTCTTCAAGTGATGAAAATTTCGTTACGTTGTCGACATTTTCCTCATTACTTACGGTGCAATAGCTCTTGTTGTAAATAACATTGTACGTTTTACCGTTATACACAAAACAAAGCATTGTGTTTGCATTGCAAGGTAACAACGAGTCCAAAATGTTTTTTATAAAATGCAGGGACTGCTCTCTTGCATCCATTCGTATAGGTAGTTTGTTTTCAATAAAAGACAGCCATAGAGTGCTCGCATTTATCTGCTCGTCATAAACCTTGTAGTTTACCAACGTTTTCCTGTTCTTATCGCAAATTTTAACAATCCAAACGTCTTTTATTTTTGCTATATTAACCTCGGCAATCTGAGATAACTTTGCTATCTGTTTTTTGCGAAACGGACGCTTTTTAACGTACGTATCCCCCACCATTTCATCTTCAATATTTCCGCACACGTACCAACATAATCCACCAATCATAGCAAGAGTAAAGAACACAATACTGAACGTCGCCGTATCAATACTCATTACTCCGATAAAATACAAAAACCAAAACGCAAGTCCTCCCACACCTCCGCCACCGACAAACGCAAAGCCTATAATGCAACCTATTTCCTGTTGCCCTGAGCAGTCTTTAACGAACGTATATTTTCGGTCTTTGAATTTTTTTACTAAGTGAAAAATCTCAACCACCGCAAAAGCGATCATTGACAATACTGCGGATATTATCACGATAGTAACGTTTGTATCGTGCTTATCTACCACAACTTCCACACTACACCCTACAAGCATGAATATACAGCATAAAGCAACAAAAACGAAAATTACCGATATCAACTTTCTGATTATATTTGTCATTTCACTCCTTTATAAAAAATATCATAAAATAAACACCATCTTATCTACCTTATGCAAAGTTGTCCCAAAAAGATTTTACGTTAACCGCAAAACAAAAAATGTTATGCTATTTTAATGATTTTGTCGCGATTTCTCACATACGTATTCGTATAATCCGTCAATTCCTTGTTTATCCTGCACTACATATACCTGATTTTGCTTATTGTATAAAAAAATAATTTCATTAGTCACTTTTTCAATTTTCTTTATAAAAGAATACTCTACTCTCGTAAAAGATTCCGTTCCTGCTGTTACACTTTTTACCGTAAAACCATTCTCCTCAAATTTATAATAATTTACAGTTTTAGCATTGTCCTGCATCTGCTTTTCTATATTTTTTTTCAAACCTGACTTTGTTGTAGACCTATAAACCGACCACGCAAAAATAAATATAATTGCCAGCAATACGTATATTATCATAAATGTAAAAAAATAATCGTCAAATATATACGAACACACAATAAGACCAACAATCAAAACTGCTAAGATTATTGAGCATATCAACCCTGCATTACGCATTTTTCTTGTCGCAATATAATTGTATTCAACCATTAAATCACTTGTATACACCGTCATATTTTCCATTACCACACGTACTCCGCTTTTTTTTACATTATACCACCATATCCGATAAATTTCAATAGTTTTACAAAAAAACCACCCGACATTTTTTGCCGAGTGGTCAAAGATTATTGTTAATTATCGGTGTACGAACGTATTGCAAAACGTTCTATCTCGTTCCAGTACGATCTTATACTCATTTGGTCTACAGTATAGTTGTCATAAAGCTCTTCTAAGCTTGAAAAGCGAACGGAATTATCTTCACCGCTTTTTACTATTTCGTAACCGCTTTTGCCACACGAAATATCGTACTGCTTTCCTTCTATCCACAAAGAAAGCTTTGACCTGCCATAGCCGGCATTCAGTCTTTCTATTATATTTTTTACGTAATAGACGGACGGCTTTGAAACGTGCAACGTTATTCTCAGCTTGTTGGTAATGAACGAATCGAAAAACATATTTGATTCGTTGGAAACCGCTTTTTCGCTAAACTCAACCAATACGGTATTGTTCTTGTCAAAAAGCGTCGCACTCCACGTGTGTTCGCCAACCATTATTTCAACACCGCCGACTCCACTCGTTTGGGCAACTTGTTTTTGGTGGAAAGGACGCTTTTTATAATACTTGCAATCAACGTACCCTCTCTCGTTGTTACTGAAAAAGTGCCAGCACAAACCGCCGAGAGCGGACAGAAATAAGAAAACAAGGCTAAACATTGCCGTTGCTATATCCATTGCGCCCATCCAATGAATTACCCAAAACGCAAGAAAGCCGAAAAATCCTCCGCTCATAACCGCAAGTCCCGCGTATTCCAGTAGCAAATCTTTAATATTTTTGAGCATAAATTCGGAGTCTGACGAAACCCGTTTTTTGATAAGAATCGCAATAAGAACGGAAAACAGCATTGCAAGCGCGGAAATGAAAAATACTACCGCCACGTTCGTATCGTGCTGATTATAAGTAACGATGCCGTCATACAGTACAACGTCGTTTACTACTATCTTATAAATAAGCGCGTAGTGAAATTCCTTGTAGTTTTCTCTTACCGTAATTTCAACATTGTCGTCATACTTTATCTCCATAAAGTCTTCTATTTTGCCGTTTCCTTTTTCGTTGAAAACATACTTAACGTCGTCGTCATAGCAGCTTATGTACACGTCGTAGCCTTCGTGATCGAAATAAACACTGCTCACTTTTCTTTGTACCGTAACCGTCTTTGTGGGCACGAAACAGCTTACAAAAATCAGCACGACACTGATTATCAATACCGAAATTATTGCAAGTGAAATTACTTTCTTCTTGGTGGTTTTGTTCATTTTTTTCTACTCCTTCTGATATTATAAAATACGTTCCATGGCAACGTGCAAAATATCCTCTTCCCAAAAATCTTCCGAAGTTGTGACATATCCGAGTTTTTCATAAAAGCCTTGCGCGTGCTTTTGGGCGTGTAGGACGATTTTAGTACACTTTAGCATTTCCTTTATGGCAAGCGTCGACTTTTGCATCAGCTCTCTGCCAAGCCCAACACCGTGAGTTACGGAAAGCACTCTACCGATTTTTACGGTGCTGTCGCTCTTCTTAAAAGCCCGAAGATAAGCTACGACCTTGCCGTTATCCGTAATAAAGCAATGCAGACAGTTATAGTCCTCGCCGTCAAAATCCCTGCAGATAATTTTTTGCTCCATCAAAAAAACTTCCGTTCTTGCTCTTACTATTTCATACAGCTCTTTTGTTGTAAGCTCGCTGAAAAACTTTGCGCTAAATTCCATAGCGTCTACTCCTTTATTTCCTATTTTGACCGATTTTCCTTGATACGTATGCAAGAAAACGTGTTAAACCGTATTAGCCATAAATAACGAGCAAAGCAATGACTGCTACACCGACAAGGATAGCAATGCCATATCCCAGCACATACGTCAACTTTTTCTTTTGCCCTATTTTAGCTTCGGCTTTGCTTCTTTTTGCCGAAATTTCTTCATCCGTAAGGGTTTGCTTGCCCACCATTTTTTGGATAGCCTCAATAACCCATTGCTCGTCAAAGCTGATTGCTGTATTACATTTTTCGCACTCGAAATGATAAGTTGTAACGTCCACGGCTCCTATCATTCGACGATTGCGTCCAAGTTTATTGTACTTCGTATACTCGGGGTCTGAGGGCGTAAGAGTCTCCGTGTCGCCCTCCACACTAAGCTTCTCTCCGCACTTGTGACAGTAGAACTTTCGTGTGAGCATTGCCACAGGTATTTCTGTTTTCTTATTATTCATCCCTATCTCCTTTAGTACCACATAGCCATTCCCTTATACGTATATGAGTTTTATGCACTAATCTTCTTTAACGTAGAAAAATTGTTCGGGTCCGGTATCACGCATTAACACATTCTTTTTGCGGAATTTTATGCAAAGAAGCAACAGTACGTAAATATCTCCGCTACATCCTCCCAGATGCAGTCCCAAAATAAAGGCGAACATCAGATAATACAACGGGCTGACAAAATACAACAGCACCGTTATTGGCGTTAGGATCAACGTAAAAATAACGAGTGGGGCAGAAACTGAAATTACTGCCGTTTTACGGTACGTATAAATATGAGGTACACCACAAAATGCACAGCTCCAGCTTATTCCAAACGTGAGCTTTTCTCCCGTCAGAATTTTGTATGCCAAGCCGTGAACAAGCTCGTGCAACACTATATAAGAAAGTATTGCAACAACAAATACAAGCATTGCAATCAGATAGTTTAGTAGTTCAATCCTGAGAATATCTAAGGTAAATCTTCCACTTTGATAAAGCGGTATGATTGCAACAACCATAACAGCTACCAAAACCAGAAGGGCAATCACGTTGAATATAATTCCAAACTTTGCTTGCTTTGCATTGATATACATCGCTTGCTTATATCCTTCGGGCAGTTCCTTCTCGAAATTTTTTTCTCTCATAACTTTCTCCTTTTAATTACTTTCAATCATATTTTTAAGGCGTTGTACTCTGTCATACGCCTTGCGAACAAACTCTTCTTTTGTGTATTTTTTGCAATACTCATCGTTATAGCATAGTTCCAAGGTCAAGTTTCCCTTATATCCACACGCCTTAAGCTCTTTGCAAATACGCTCAAAATCAATAGCACCGTCAAAGGGCAACCAGTGACAATCGCCCTTACCGTCATTATCGTGCAAATGAGTGCAAAACAATCGGTGACCGACTTTGGCTAAAAATCTCACGTCAGGCTCGTAGCACGCCTCATGTCCACAATCATAGCAAAAACCAACGTGTGAATCGGTGAAAAATTCCAAAGTTTTAAATAGATAGTCTGCGGAATTTATGTTCTCAAACGCAATTTTTACCCCTGCTTTTTTAGCATATTCCACAACAGGTATAAGTCTTTTAATCCCACACGCAAAGCTTGGATTTTTAGAAAAATCGGGAGCAACATGGACTACTATCAACGGGATTTTGTGCTGTACACAATTGTCCAAATTGGATAACAGCACCTTACAATACTCATCGCCCTCACTCCCTTCCGACCAAATAGTCGTGCTTTGCGGAATAGTTGAGTGCGAGGTTTCCCAGTCTAAATTATGTAAATAAGCAAGGCGTTCAACTTCTTTCAGTGCGTTTTTATCGTTTGCATAACACTCACCGGAAAAAAATCCGTCAAACCCGACCTTTTTCGCCATTGGAAACATTTCTGCATAGCCCATTCCGTAAAAAACATCAATAAAAGTTTTCATGTTTCCTCTCCTTTATTTCCTATTTTGACCGATTTCCCTTATACGTATATAAGTTTAACTTAAAATAAGCATAATGTCAATACGTATTTTGAAAAATTGTACGCCTTTAGTTTTAAGTTATTTTTAATTGACGGTTACTCCTTAATCATAGTTCGCAACCGTTGTACTCGATTGTATACTTTACAACCAAACTTACTTAAAACAAAACGGTAATTTTTATACTAAAAACCCACAAGCTACAGTAGCTCCATTTCGGTGCGTATCGCATCGTCCATTTTGCTTTTCTCGTCGAAAATACGGTTTTTATCTTCTATAGTCTTAAACGATTCGTAATACCTTAACCCAAATTCTTGCAATGCCTTGTGATTAAAGTGCAGATTGTCGGGGTTTGAGAGTAAACCTTGTGCAGATGCAAACGCGGTATGCGGAGTAGTTTGAGCAAACTTAATTAGCGCTTCGTTTATATGCGGATAGTTTGCAAGCTGAGGAGATTCTATCCTGTCTTTCAAAAAATCGCCCAGCCCTCCCACGATAAGCGGAATATTTTGCGCATTGAGTTCTCTCTTTAACGCACTCATTATTGCGGTTATTTTTTCGAGATACTGCGGATACAAATCTTCCGCACAATCCCCCTCGCCCTGATGCCACAAAATTGCAACGAGGTGTGACGTTCTTTGAGCAAGTTTAGCGCAGTTTACGGCGTTATCGAAAAGCAAACCGCCCTCTTGCCATTGATCAAGACTCGTTCCTCCGTCAGCACACGGTATAACTCCAACGTCCACGCCTAAATGCTCATCCGCATATACGCTCGCAAAACTTTCTGCAAGACAAGTTCCCGAAAACGGTCTGTCGGGATTGACGGGGCGGTACATCGTCTGCCACCTGCCGTTACGCAAAACCTTTAGCCTGCCGTTTTTTGTATCAAGAGGCCCTGCCTCACTAAGAGATCCTCGCCCTGCCATATTAGACTGTCCGATAATCAAAATAGAATGTATCATAATTTACTCCTTTGTGCTTTTAACGATCGCCTTTGTCACTCTTGAAAATTCGGTGTGACGTACGGTTTTGATGCATACGTTGTAGAGATTTTGAAATATATGTTCTTTAATAAACTCCATTTGATCTCCTGTAATAATTTACTCTCCAATCAGCTCTTATCGTACGTTGTATAACCAAACGATTCTATTTGCTTTTGCAAATCGTAAAAACGTTGTGCTGTTTTTCGCTTAGAGAAAAACTCCTTAATTTTGCTCTTTTGCAAGAAAACTATACGAGTTGTTTTAGGTGCTGTATAAAATACAAACGATAAGGCTGAGTCTGTTATATCCCGTTCTGCTACACAAATTCCATTGCCACCGTGAATTTGTTGAAAATTATAGGCACACTCTCTAAAACTAATAAATTTCATATTTTTCAGCAATATACCGTTTGAATAAATTTTCGCAATATCATTTTCGGCAAACGAATCACAACCGTCAAACGTAATTTTTGATATTTGGAGATTGTTTTCATCCAAAGCATTTGCTTTAGCTAAAAGGCTATGCCAATCACAGCAAAAGGCAGAAAAGCCATCTTGATCAAATTTATTTTCGAATTGTCTTGGCGGATTTTGTAGATAAAAATCTTGTATCTGCTTTACGTAAGAAAGGACGGTCGCTTTATAATCTTCGAAAGTTACCGTATATTCAACACCGCTCTGTGTGCGAATAATAACGTCGTTATCTTTATGTATGACATCAAAATCTATACCGTTTGGACATCCGCTTATAATCACTCCGCTTCCACCGTGTGACGGAATTAAAAAGTGTCCGCAACAAGGGATCATTTGTTCTTCCGCTCCAATAAAATGATTTTCAAATATCGAACGTAAAAAACGGTATGCGGAAACACTTGCACACCAATATGAAACTTCATTTGATAGATTATGCCCATCAATTTTAAAAACAATTTTTCCATGGGCGCAATAATCATATTCCCGTTCTTTTTGCGTGTCGCCTAAAAAATATAAATTTAATGCATACAACTCCATTTGATCACTTCCTTTCCCGACACGTTATTTTTCTTCATTCGCTTGTAATTTTGAATATTTCTTTACTACGTTATTTCTTTCAATGGTGTCAAACATATACTCTTTCATTTTTCAGTAAACACGGAAAATACTAACACGGTTATTTTTGAACAAACTCTCTTATATACAAAACCGATTTGTCCACATCGAAAGCCATAAATATATAATTATATTTAGAAACGGCTACTTTTTCGGAAAAGCTTTTTGTTTCGTAACAATATATCAAAAAGTATTCGTAATCGTTTGTTTGAAAATCCGCAAGAATAGGTATCATATCTTTGATAGGCTCTTTTTCTGTGCACCATTTTTGATTATCCAAGTTGCTTATAAACAAGCTGATCTCTGTAGAATTGTTAAATCTTGCTACGGATTCATATTTACAATAATTGTCTTCTCTGGAAATTTGCTTTCCGACTGTATGATCCTCTGTTATAACGGTTCGCGCCTTTGGAAAGCAAATTTCTAACTCTTTGCCCAGCTTTTCTACATAGGAAGTATCCGTAGAGTAGTTAGTTAAGCCAATCAAGAAAAAGCAACCGAACCCAAACAACAAACCCGAAAAAATAATACCTATTATCAAGTTTTTCTTTCGTTTTAATAAAATTCCAAAAAGCAAGCATCCTATTGGGATAAGCATAAACAGCCAATAAATCCAGCTGTAATGAAGCATATAGTACATTCCTTCCACTGTGGTTTCTCCCGGATGCTTACTACTCAAAACAGCAACTGTAAAAAAACCGACAAACAAACTTACAATTGCTAAAAAAATAAGAATAAATGACAGAAATTTTTTCATAATACATCTCCTTTCCTGACACGTTGTACCATATCTATCCGTCACAGAATAAAACTACAAAATGTATTTTACTTATCAAAGACCACTAAATGATCTTCTTGATTGGGAGGTAAAAATCTCCATTCTTCGCATTTTCGTGCAGACGGTGTAAAAGTTTACTCTCTACAAATGCCCTTAATATCGAGTTGATTTAGTAATGATTCCAATCCCACTCTATTGTCATACACCCCAAAAAGCACCTTGTGTTGGTTATCATAAACAGTGAGTTGATTGAACGAATAATGGTACGATGCCATTTCGGAATATTTTACCAATTTTTTCTTAAACAGACGAACGACGAGTATTCCATCGGTTCGTATGATTTCGTATGTACGAAGTGCGAGCAGGGTGAGCAATAATGGAATTGCAATAATAAATATTGCCGAGAAAATAAATGCAATCCACGAATGTGTTGGAAAATCTTTTTCAAAAACACAAATCAATACAGTTCCAACTACAAATAGTGTAACTGTAATGATTAAAGCGACAACCGAACAAAGTGTAAACCTTCTTGGATATTTTGTTATAGTAATAAACTCATTTTCGTTTTCTTCTTTTTTTGATTTCCCGTATATCCAAGGAAGGATTATTGAAATTGCTAAAGGAATTAGAATTGCGGGTAATATTGCAAGAATCATTTCCATCATTATCGCTCCTTTCGTCTTGTTTACTAAACTGCTGTAAATTGTATTTTTGAGTATTGCTCGAAACTTATATTTGTCTTATGCGTTTTCCTTTGCGGTAGTGATGGAGGCAATGAGTTTCCTACGAATAGCACCACATTTATTTGCAAGTGTTTTATAAGTGCTTTCTTCCATCGAACCAACCTTGAAAAGAATTTCAAGCCAATAGTCGGTTTCATAGCATTCTTTGAGAGCAATCTCAAGC
>JAGAPA010000006.1 GCA_017623455.1 Clostridia bacterium
AACAATAATGGGATGCAACGTCACGTTACCTTTGTTAAAGTACAATTATCGAGAGTGCGTCTGCGCACCGAGTTAGAGAAAGAAAAATACCGCTCTTGGCAGGGCGCGGTGCGAAGGCGGTGGGCAGACCCACTGTCAATATTAAAAAACCAACGGCAGTTGATTGTTCGCTTTATGGAAGAACAATAATGGGATGCAACGTCACGTTACCTTTGTTAAAGTACAATTATCGAGAGTGCGTCTGCGCACCGAGTTAGAGAAAGAAAAATACCGCTCTTGGCAGGGCACGTACAAGCCGTACGTAACCAACAAGAGCGGTATTTTTATGCACTATAACGAAGTATTTAACCCGTTTGGGATCAAATAAGCCGTTTTTTACATTTTATTAGGAGCATCGATCAATATAAGCCCCAAACCGTTTTTAAGAGCATCGGCAACGTACTTAGTAAAGAGAACTCTTGTGTACGTTACGTTCTTGTCGTCTACTACGATTCTGTTTTCTAAATAGAACTTGTTATAAGCCTTGGCGAGCGAAATGAGGTAGTGAGAAATTATGCTGGGTTCATACTTTTCGCCTGCCTCTATAACGGTTGCATCGTACTCGTTGAGGAGCTTTATTACCTCGTAAGCGGAAGAACTGTCGAGCGCGGAAAGATCGAACTTACCCTCTACTTCCCCTGCTTTTCTTATAACCGAACGACATCTTGCGTGCGTATACTGAAGATACGGTCCCGTTTCGCCCTCAAAGGAAAGCGCCTTGTCGTACGAGAACACCAAGTCCTTGATTCTTGCGGAAGAGAGCGCGTAGAAAATAACTGCACCAACGCCCACCTTTTCGGCTACACCGTCCTCTTCGTCCGTATTCTTTTCTTTCATTACCGCCTTAACTTTTTCAACCGAAGTGTTAAGCACGTCTTCCAAGAACACCACGTTACCCTCACGCGTAGAAAGTGTCATTCCCTCTAAGCTTACCATTCCAAAAGGCACGTGCACGAGTTTTTCCGCCCAATCGTAACCCATAAGTTCCACAACCTTGAACACCTGCTTAAAGTGCAAATTTTGCTGATACGCAACAACGTATAAGCACTTATCAAAGTCGTAGGTCTGCTTTCTATAAAAGGCTGCGGCAAGGTCACGGGTTGCGTAAAGCGTTGCTCCGTCCTTTTTGAGGATAAGACAAGGTGCCATATTATACTCGTCGAGATTTACCACCTTCGCTCCCTCGGACTCTACGAGCAAATTCTTAGCGTTAAGCTCGTCGATAACGGGTTGCATTTTATCGTTATAAAAGCTTTCGCCGGCATAGGAGTCAAACTTGATTCCCAGCTTATCGTAGACCTTATTAACTTCCTTTAAGGTGATAGTCTTAAACTTTTCAAAGATTGCAAGAGCCTCCTCGTTGCCCTCTTCTATCTGCTTAAACCAATATCTGCCCTCTTCGTTCAAACTCTCGTCATTTTCCGCTTCCTTGTGAAAACGCACGTACAAGTCCAAAAGCGCCTTTATGGTACGCTTTTCGATATCCTCATCGTTACCCCACTTTTTGTAAGCAACGATAAGTTTTCCAAACTGCGTTCCCCAATCCCCCAAGTGATTGATACCCACAGTCTTATAGCCGAGGTACTTATAAATACGGTACAACGAGCCTCCGATAACCGTTGTGAGAAGATGTCCGATATGGAAAGGCTTTGCGATATTAATGGACGAATAGTCTATACAAACCGTTTTTCCATTGCTCTCAAAAGGCTTATACTCTTCGCCCTTTTGCGCGATTTCGCCCAATACGTATTCGCTTATCTTGGTTCTGTTTAGGAAAAAGTTGAGATATCCGCTTACCGATTCGGTCTTATCGATATACTCGTTTTCCACAACGCAAGCCTTTATTGTATCGGCAATCATCATAGGGCTTTTGCGAAGCGTTTTTGCAAGCTTAAAACAGGGCAAGCACACGTCGCCGTTCTTTTCGTCCACAGAAAGAGTGAGCGCGCAATAAAGCTCGTCCTCGCTAAGAAGATCTGTTTTTATACTGTTACATACAATTCTTTTTAAGTCCATCGTATTCTCCAAAAATTAAACGTTAAATCTGAAAAGCACAACGTCGCCGTCGCACATAACGTACTCTTTACCTTCGCTTCTTACCTTGCCCTTTTCCTTGGCCTGATTAAATCCGCCAAGCGAGGTAAGATCGTCGTAGGTTACAACTTCGGCGCGGATAAATCCCTTCTCAAAATCCGAATGGATTTTTCCTGCAGCTTGCGGTGCTTTAGTACCCTTTTCAATAGTCCAAGCTCTTACTTCCTTCTCGCCTGCGGTAAGATAGGAAATAAGCCCCAACAATTCGTAACCCGTCTTGATAATACGGTTAAGACCGCTCTCGTTAAGACCAAGCTCTTCGATAAACATCTGCTTTTCTTCTACGTCGGTAATGCAAGCAATCTCTTCCTCTATCTTTGCGCAAATGGACAAACACTGAGAGTTTTCCGTCTTTGCATACTCTCTTACGCGCTTAACCATATCGTTATCCTCACCGCCAATATCGTCCTCGCCGATATTACAGCAGTAGATCACGGGCTTGGAAGTGAGAAGGAAGAACGTTTCCATAAGCTCTTTTTCTTCCTTTTTAAGCTCTAAGGTGCGCAAATTCTTTTCATTGCTAAGATGCTCGTAGAGCTTTTTGAGAAGATCCGCCTCGTCGGCATACTGTTTCTCACCCGTCTTTACGAGCTTTTCCGCCTTGTCAAGACGCTTCTTTACAACTTCCATATCCGAAAGTATAAGCTCGAGGTTGATAGTTTCGATATCTCTCACAGGATCGATACTTCCGTCTACGTGAATAATGTTGGAATTATTAAAGCATCTTACCACGTGAACAATTGCATCAACCTCTCTAATGTGCGAAAGGAATTTATTACCCAAGCCCTCGCCTGCGGATGCGCCCTTTACAAGACCTGCGATATCCACAAACTCCAAAACCGCGGGGGTAATCTTTTTCGTGTTATACATTTTGCCGAGCACGTCAAGTCGCTCGTCGGGAACTGCCACCACACCCACGTTGGGTTCTATGGTACAGAACGGATAGTTTGCGCACTCTGCGCCTGCCGAAGTTATTGCATTGAATAACGTGCTTTTTCCTACGTTGGGAAGTCCTACTACGCCTAATTTCATAATGTTTGCCTCTTTTTATATATTTTTCCTGTTTATTATATAGTATTTTACAGGTTTTGGCAAGACAAAAGAGCCCAATGACGCATTATTTTTACAAAAAATAATGGAGTTTAGCCTTTTTTTAGCTAAACCCCATTATTTTATCTGCCAAAAGTCCTTGCAGGCGCAAAGCTTATACCGTTATCCTCCGCCCAGTTTTCGCAAAGCGACTTTAACGCTCTGTCGTACACGTCCTTTAACGCGTAGTACTCGCTCCATAGCTTAGCGCTTTCCCTTTCGTACTCGTCAAGCTTTTCGCGTATCTCGTACATGTGCTCGAACTTCGCTTCAAGCTGAGCAAAAACGTCCGCATTTTCAAATACAACTTCTTCTCCGCTCGCACTCTTTATTTTTTGTTTATCCTGCTTTTCTACCTTTACAATTATCCCTGCAAGCGGTCCACGTTCTCTTACAAACTCTTTTTCTTTCTCTTCCAAGGTCATAATGCCCGCATTTTTATCGGTTTTGTCACGTTTTTCCGCATACGTATCACACTTTTCCTTACATTCTGCCTCATAATCGGCAACAATCTCATACCTGCACGGCATCTCTTGTTCCGCTATTACAGGCTCGGCTTTTGCGTCTTGAAAAGCTGAACAAACGAGCGTGGGAACAAGCAGAACGTTTAGTAATTTTATCATAAAAAACACCTCCGTAAAAACGTTTTATACGTCCTTACGAAGGTATTATTTGCCTTTTTTCTCTTTTTATTCGCCTTTTACAAACGTGAAAGCAATCTTATCCGAAGCAATGCTATCCACTTTTATGCGCACTCTATCGCCTATACGGTAGCGAACAGAACCACACGAAAGAGTCATAAGCTTTTCATTGTACACGAAATTACCGTCCATACTCTCTGCCTTTACCATACCCTCAACGCTGTTATCAAGCTCCACGAACACTCCTCTGTCCGTAACACCGCTAACCGTTCCGTCGTACTCGTTACCAATCTTATCCGCCATAAACTTAGCCTTAAGCAAATCGTCCACTTTTCTCTCCGCCTCTTCCGCAATCTTTTCGCGAGCGGAAGAAATAAGGGAAATTGACTTAACTCTATCCTTATACGCAGACAAAGAATTTCCGCAGAGCGCATCTTTGATAATGCGATGAATTGCAAGGTCGGGGTATCTTCTTATAGGTGAAGTAAAGTGACAGTAGAATTTTTTCGCAAGTCCGAAATGTCCTTTACAGTCGGGGCGGTAGTCCGCCTTGGACATGGAACGGAGTGCCACTCTACTTACCACGCCCTTTAAGTTTTCCTCGGTATCCGACAAGAGCTTGCTATAGTCCATAGGCTGTGGTTCGTCGGTAAACTTTACGCCGAGCGATTGCAAAAACTCATTGATAGCGCTTACTTTTTCAGGTGGAGGCGCTTCGTGAACACGGTACACGAACGGTGCTCTTTGAAGAGCAAACTTTCTTGCCACCGTTTCGTTTGTTACGAGCATAAACTCTTCTATTATACCGTGAGATACAAGCCTTTCAAGCGCGTGTATTCCCACAACGTTCTTGTCTTTATCAAAATCGAACTCGGTTTCGGTAAGCTCGAACTCTACCGAACCTTTATCAAGACGCTTTTGTTTAAGTATAGAAGCAAGCTCGTTTGCGTCTTTGAGCATAGGAATGAGGAATTTATAAATTGCGCAAAGCTCCTTATCGCCGTCCAAAATTTTAGCAACCTTGCTATAGGTCATACGCGCTTTGGACTTGATAACACCCTCGCATATCTTATAATCGTAAACGTTGCCCTCGGTATCAATTTTCATGCACACAGACAAAGTTAAACGCTCCACGCCCTCGTTAAGCGAGCAAATGCCGTTAGAAAGCTTTTCGGGAAGCATGGGAATAACACGGTCGGCAAAGTATACGCTCGTTGCGCGCTTTAACGCTTCTTTATCAATCTTTCCGTCCATTTTTACGTAGTGCGCAACGTCAGCAATATGCACGTCAAGTTCAAAGCCGTACTCATTTTTTCTTACGCAGATAGCGTCGTCAAAGTCCTTACTGTGATCCCCGTCTATGGTGATAACGAGATCGGAAGTAAAATCTGCCCTGCCCTGTTTTTCACTCTCTGTTACCTTGTCGGGAATACTGTCCGCATTTTCAAGCACGTGCCGTGGGAACTTTTCAGGAAGCTGATACGAACGGATAATGGACAGAATATCCACGTCCGTTATTCCCTCTTTGCCCAGCCTTTCGGTAATAATACAAAACGCAGGATCGGGAAGAAGACGTGCTACTACCCTATCGTCCTCGTCGTACTCCACGCTGTCGGAAGGAATAATGGCGATTGATTTGGGCATACCACGCTCTATGGGCAAGCAATATCCGTACTTGATAACACCCACAAAGTACTCCTTGGTGCGCTCTATAATCTTGACTACTTTACCCTCTCCGTTTCCCTTTTCTTGCGAGATCTTTCTTACAACAACCCTATCGCCGTGAATTGCGCCGTGAAGATCGTCCTCACCGATAAAAATATCACCGCTCTTGTCATCGGGCTCGAAAAACGCGTAACTCTTGCCCGTACCAATAATCTTGCCTTCCATATCAAACTTATTATTTTTGGCAATTCCTATTCTGCTTTTTGCGGTTTTGGGCTGCTGATGTTTCTGATGTATCTGATGTTTTTGTTTGTTTTTACGTTTCATTAAAACCTCTTTAAATAATAGACTATATCACAACAAACGGTTGAAAAATATTACTTACTGTTGCGACTGAGCCTTAATAATAAATATTTTTCATTGCTCGTCCTTTTGCGCGCTAAAAAAAGAGATGACCGTTTTTGTAGTCATCTCTCGTTTTTCTGTAATTATGCAACCTGTCTTCCGGAAATAATAAGGGTAATGAAGAACAATACCGCGGTAACTGCAATAGCAATTGCAAGAATAACGGTAAGCTTACGCAAAAAGCCCTCTAAAGTGTAAGACTTGTTTTTTCCGTAATAGGTTTCGCTCTGTCCCGTAATAGGATTTACGCCGTTTCCGCTTGCACTGGGCTGAATAATAACGGTTACGATAAGCGCAAGACACATAAGTACGATGATAACTGCCAAAACTATTCTGATAATGGGGAAGGATACCGCGATCCACTCGGGTATAGCTTCTGCACCCAACAAATTAATATACATAATATAATCTCCTCTCTTTCGATTAGCCTACTTATTATAGCATAGCAAAACCGTTTATGCAAGCATTTTGCCCTCGATTTTTGCAAAAATTAGTCCGTTTCTTGCTATTTTGCCCAAATTCTCCTATCTCTTTAGGCTATCAGCCCCAATTTTTGGTTCGCACTCTTGACAGTATGGGGTTTTAGTGGTACAATATACGCATGAGATACGATACTGACATTTATTACTCCACACAGGGCAATCCGTATGAAAAAGCAAGTGGCTACGTTGTTGACGAGGGCACGGTTTTTCGTATTGGCTTTTCTTGCGAAGAGTACGGCTTTGAAGTAAAAAACGATAACGGAAAAATAAGCGTAATAAGAACGGGCGAGCAGTCTTATACCATTCCGCTCACCTCTCTTCCGTCCGCGTTCTTTATTAATACGCCGTACGGAAGCTTGCGCTACGAAACAAAGCTTCTTTCCTACTCGTGCGAAAAAAAGACTAATTCCTACACTGTTTCGCTAAGCTATATGCTCACCGACAGTAGCGGACACTCTCAAAAAAACACACTAAAACTAAGGGGGATGATCAAATGAAAATAACTTACTTCGGACACTCGTGCTTTAAGGTGGAAACGCAAAACCTCTCCGTCCTCTTCGACCCGTTTGCTGATATCGGCTATGACGTAAAACAAACGAGCGCAGACGTTGTTGTTTGCTCGCACGACCACTTCGATCACAACGCAACCCACCGCATAAAAGCCAACCGTATAATAAGCGATATCGTAAGCGAGGAGATTGGCGGAGTTAAGATTGAAACGTTGCTTTCGTACCACGATGAAGTAAAGGGTGCAAAGCGCGGAATCAACCGTATCTGCAAGCTTACCGCGGAGGGCAAAACAATAGTTCATCTTGGCGATTTGGGCGATTTTGACGATAACGTATCCGACTTTATTGCACACGCCGATGTTCTTCTTATCCCCGTGGGCGGAACGTATACCATAGACGCAAATCAGGCAAAGGACGTTATTTTTATCACCGAACCTGCCTCCGTTATCCCCATGCATTACAAGAGCGCGGATAGTAAAATCAATATCTCCTCGCTCCACACTTTCACCTCACTCTTTGATAAAATCAGCTACCTTCCCTCCACCGTAGACGTTGCCTCGCTAAAAGACGGCATAAACGTAATGGAAATAGAGAAATAAAACACACCACCGCACTCCCCCAAAAGGGAAGCGCGGTGATTTTTTTATAGCCTAAAATTTTTTGTCAAATTCTCTCCACTTCGATCTGCTAAAATTCTCCCTGTTGGTTATTCGGGCAAATCGGCAGTCGTCTACCTACAGATTGGCTGACGATTGTTGAGGTTTGGCTGAGTGTGGGATTGTTGTGGCGGTGGGTTATTTTTATCCCCTCCACCACCATGGTGGTCCCCCTCCCCTTGTTATACAAGTGGCGGTTTTAGCGGTCGGTGATTGTTTTTGGATAAGGTTGTATTTAGTCGATTCGCTATAAAAAACACACTGCAATGTCACGGTTTGCGTGATACGTAGTGTGTTTTCGTTACGTTTTAGTTTTTCGCTTTTTTCGTGGGTGGCTGTGGGATTAGAAGATTTATGATTCCAAATCCACCCACAAAGCGGGGCGCACGGCATAGTAATCATGGTCGACACCGCGACCATCATAGTCGACATCGCCGTCATTATAGACAATTGCGGCATCATACTGATAAAAACCGGGAGATCTGAGCCACCACCAGCAATTTCCGTTATCACTGTTTATCCATGCTATGTTCTTATTTGCATACGCTGTTGGTTTACACTGCCTTGCAGTCTTACTACTAAAATATTTATTCGCTTCGAATATACTTAGTAAGAATACTTCATCCTGCGTTGTATTACCCGGATTTGCACTAAAACTTGAATTATTATCCGCACTTACTGTTACTGTCGGAATAAATGATTTTTCTTCATTACTAAACGCACTGTTTAGAAAGTTATTATTAAGCCATTTCCTTAAACTACAAGTCTCCCACGTTACGTCTTTCTTTACCATATTATACTGTTTTCTATCTAATGCATATTTGCTTATAAGTAACGCTTTGTTTCCCTCTCTTGCAAGCACTTGCCACTCTATATCTTCTTTTGTTTTATCATTGCTTTGATAATATTTTCCGAATTTTACAGTTGCTCCAACCTTTGCTTTCGATAATTCTTTTCGTACTAAATCTTTCTTATACTCAGCTGAACTCTCGTACATCTGTTTGCCCGTCTTTGTTTTATACAGCTCTGCTACTATCTCGTCTTTGGTTAACAACGTTTTATTCTTTTCTATCTCCTCTTTTGCTTCTTCTATTTGCTTATCATATTTTTCAATGTCTTTTTCTATAGAAGATATTGATACATGTCCCTTAAGCTCTTGTTTTAACGTTTCTTTCTTTGTTGCTTTTTCTTTTTCGCCCCGTTCAAGGGCTTTTATTTCGCTATCTATTTCCTTTTTGCGTTTCATTGCAAAAAAGCCAAGTGTTGCTCTTTCTGCGCGTAGTGCATTTATTTTGCTTTCCAACTCTTTTATTTCTTTATCTACATCTTCTATCTGTAATTGTACGGCAGGAAGTTTTTCTTTTATCTTGTCAAGCTCTTTTCTCTTGCTTTCAAGCTTGTTTAAGTTGCTTTGAGCTTCTTTTCTTATTTCCTCTATAGCCTCTTTGCTTTTTGCGGTTGCTAAG
Organism: Clostridia bacterium; assembly: GCA_017623455.1. Classification (GTDB taxonomy): domain Bacteria; phylum Bacillota; class Clostridia; order Christensenellales; family Pumilibacteraceae; genus RUG12826. The sequence continues at coordinate 9,047 of JAGAPA010000006.1, forward strand.
GATTTTACAAGCTCTCCGCACATCTTGTTTTTTTGCTTAGTTGCCTCTATTTTCGCTTTTATTTCCGCTATTCGCTTATTACAGTATTCTATTTGCGCTTTGCTGTCTTTCCAGTTTATTATGCTTTTGTATATATCTATTGCACTTTCAAAATTGATTATATTGCTACCTTTTGCTTCTCTCTTTGCTTTTTCATATATTGCATTTTTGCGGATTTCTTCGGCTTTATCGTAACATTCGTTAGCTAAAGCTTGCGCGTCCTTATAGCCTTTTATTGTTCCAAACGTCGTACCAGCTTCCTTGTATTCACTCTCCGTTTTTGCGCTTAGCATCAAGCTTGTCGCTTTTTCGTATATGCCCTGTTTTCTTGCGTTCTCGTTACGCTCTTTTATGTAATCGATATACCCTTTAATTTCCTGCTTTAACGTTTCATTTGCAAACATCATAAGCATTTGATAATGCTTGCTATTGTCAAACGGGTTTGCACAGTCTTTGAGTTGTTCCTTGTTTTTTAGTTTTAGCTCAGATAAGAGCTTACCAAGATATGCTTCTGCACATTCGGGATCAGTATCCAAAACCTTTTCCGCATACTCGTCAGCTTTATCCCACTCGCTGTTGATAAGAAAGATATTTATTCTCTTAAGAAGTGGTTGTATTGTAGCATTATTGCCCGTTTGTGTCGGGTTTTGTTCAGTACGTATAGGAGAAACTGCGACAGGCTCTGCTTTTTTTGTCTCCACGTATCCGCCAAATTTTTTGTTTATCTGAAGCAATAAATTCTCATAAAAGTCGAGGTCGGTCATATCAGCCACCTGAAAGCGTGAAAGCTCTTCGGGGAGCTCGTACGGACCCATTTGCGCTATACATGGGAGTATGGTTTTTGTAACGTCACTTTGCGCAAACTCCAAAAATCTGCTCCATTCGTTTCTTACCCACGGTGCATTCGTGTGCTCTACGCTTGTGGTAACGTGGAGCATTACTTTTGCGGACTTTAATGCTGAGTAAATAACGGGTTCGTATTCAGAACCAAGCTTGTTTTTTAGCGTTATACGCGAAAAGAACACCTTGTAGCCGTATTCGGTAAGGTAGGTGTAAATCTTGGTTGCGTGCTGAGCGTCAACCGTTCTCTTTCCTCCGTCAAGTTCGGTCTCTTTATAGCAGATAAAGATGTCGTAGGGCTCTTCCTTGTCAGCTTTTACAAGAATTTCCTTTTGGATGCGATCTATCTCTTTTGCCTCGGTTTCGTAAATAGCTTTTTCTTCCGCTGTAGCTCTGCTCATTATGAGCTTATAATCTTTGTTATCAAAAATACTTTCCCTTATCGTTCTGTGGCAAGTGGGAAGATTTTTCTCCGTGAGAATGTCCTCTACATACTCAATTCCGTACTCGCATAGTATTTTACACCAATATGCTTCGTTCTCCTCGGGATACTGTTCAATTATGCTTTCGTACTGCTTTTTTGCAATATCGAAACGCGAAGCCATACGGTATTCGTTGGCTTTTGCAAAAAGCTCTAATTTTTTAGGATCATCGGCTGTGGGCAGGGTTTGCTCCATTCCGCAAAAATCGCAAACGGCAATCTTTTGTCCGTCCACGTTTAACTCTGTTCCGCAATTTTTACAGTAAAAACTCATTGGTTTTCGTTCCTTTTGTGTAAATTTTCGCGTTCGCCTATTAAGATAATCCACGAACAAAAATAGAGAATTTTATATAAAAAACATTAGGATCTAATTAAAAATTATTGCTTATTTATGTATATTATTGACAAAAAATGCATTATGGTGTAAAATTATGGTATAAAATGTTCGTGGATTATCTTATTCCACGAATTTCTTAATTAAAAAATGCGCTATAAAGCTTTTTATTGCCTTATAACGCATTTTTATTTTGTTATTTATTTAATATAAGAACGTCGGTCATTTTCCAGTTTTCGTCCAAAAGCAAGAACTCTGCGTCGTAGCCTTTTTTGATTTTGCCTTTCTTTATGCCCAGCATTTCACAAGGTGTGGTGCTTGCCATTTTGTAGGCTTCTTCCGGCTTTATGCCAAACTCAATAGCTTTTTGAACGCATCCGTAAAGGGACGTGGTTGCGCCTGCCAAAGTATCCGTACCCGTAAGCGTTGCTCTGCCGTTTTTTACGGTAACGTTAAGTCCACCGCTACTATACTCGCCGTCTGCTAAAAGCGCGGGGCGGATTGCATCGCTGATTAATATCATGCGCTTAGACGAAAACAGCTTGTACGTAAGACGAATTACGGACGGATGGATATGCATTCCGTCGCAAATAATCTGTACGTATGCGCCACAATCGTACGCAGCGCCAAGAATAGAGGGCTGTCTATGATGAAGAGATGGCATACCGTTAAACAAATGCGTTACACATTTTGCACCTGCCTTAAAGCCTGCAACCGCCTCGTCGTACGTTGCTTCGCTATGACCTACCACAACCAAAGCCTTACTGTTTTTGGTGTACTCTACCGCGCCGTCAACCTCGGGAGCAAGTGTAATAAGCTTGATATTTTCCATATCGTCAAAATCGCTTACGTTGGGACTTACGATATTGTTAGGGTCTTGCGCGCCCTTGTATTTGTGACAAATGTACGGACCTTCGCTGTGATAACCCACGATATTTGCCCCTTCCGTTTGTGGAATGGAAGCAAAAGCCTTTCTTATATCGTTTACCGGAATAGTACAGCCTGTTGGATACCAAGAAGTAGTACCTTGTTCTGCCCAATACTTACTCATTTCCTTTAGCGCCTGCTCACCGTCCGTAGATTCCATGCCCATGCAACCGTGGCAATGCACGTCGACAAGACCGGGCACAATAATTTTACCCTGTCCGTCAATAATCTCGTCAAAACGTTCCTTAGGCATGATTTCACTATTGTAAACCGCGGAAATTTTTCCGTTTTTTACCGCTATATTGCACGGTTTTCCCCTATACGTTACGTTAATAATGAGTACGCTGTTCTCTTTTTTTAGTGTTTTAAGCATGCTGATGCCTCCGTTATAAAATACTCTTAATCTCACTCCAAGCCGACACGGTAAAATCCGCGCTGTCAGGCTTTATGCCCGTATTATACTTATCGTAATAACACGTTTTAATCCCTGCGTTTTTAGCTCCGCCTATATCCGACGACAAGCTGTCACCTATCATTATCACTTCGCTGTTCTCTATCTCTTTTTCTTCGCGCTCTTTCAAAAATTTATTCACGGTATCTAACGCAAGCTCGAAAAACTCACGCTTCGGTTTTTGCACACCCATTTCTTCCGAGATAAAGTCAAACGCGGTAAATTTGTCTATTCCGCTAATAGAAAGCCTGTTTTTTTGTTGAAGCATTGGCCCGTTCGTAGCCGTGCAGACCAAATATTTACCAGCCAAATATTCAAGCCCCTCTATTGCACCGTCTATAAGTATTGCGTTGTTAAAAAGCGTGCCCTTGAAAAATTTTTCAAATTCCACTCCGTCGCCATCTATGCCTAATTTTTCAAATACGGCGTTCCATCTTCCACTCAATATCTGCTCGTACGAAACTTCGCCCTTTTCGTAAGCACGCCAAAACCCATGATTGATAGTGCAGAACTCGTCGTACATCCAATTCTCGTACGTCTTAAAGCCGAACTTGTCAAAGCCGGTTCTCATTGCGTACTTAACGTATTCGTCAAAATCTAAAAGCGTATTGTCAACGTCTACCAAAACAAGCTTTATCACGATTTTCTCTCCTTTTTATATAGAATAGCACATATTAAATTTTTTTTCAAGAGAAAATGAGAAAAACACGTAAAGGTATTGCAATTATTTTTAAAACCTTGTACAATATAAAAAAGGAGATTTAAAATGTTTAGAGAACTACAAAGAATAAAACAAAAAATCAGCAATGCGGATTGCATACGAATACTGACCGAACAGACCCGAGGAGTACTTTCGGTAAACGGCGAGCTCGGCTTTCCTTACGCTATGCCAATGAACCACTTTTATAACAGCGAGGACGGCTGTATATATTTTCATACAGGCAAAAAAGGATATAGAACCGACTGTATTAAAAGTAACGATAAGGCTTGCTTTTGCGTGTACACAAGCGGAGAAAAGGAAGAAAACGAATGGGCGTACAGAGTAAAAAGCGTTATAGTTTTCGGCAAAATCGAGATTGTAGACGATATAAATACGGTTATTGATATCAGCAGAAAGTTGTGCTATAAGTTCACCCAAGACGAGGAATACATAGAAAACGAAATAAATAACCACGCTAAAAACACAATACTTTTGCGCCTAAAACCTCAACACGTATGCGGTAAAACGGTAAAAGAAGAATAAAACAAGGAGCAACAAATGGAACTTAGAAGAATTTTTGACACAATCCCAAACGAATTTGATACATTTCGTCCGAGATACTGCGCTCAGCTTTTTGACAAGCTCATAAATTTTTGCAACTTAAAACAAGGTAAAACGGTTTTAGAACTGGGACCTGGCACAGGACAGGCAACCGAGCCAATCTTAAAAACCGGATGCAATTATAACGCAATAGAACTCGGCAAAAACTTTTATAACGTAATGAAGGCAAAGTACGCCCACTATCCCAATTTTAATATCGTAAACGATGATTTTATTACTCACGATTTTGGCGACACTCAATTTGATATGATATACTCGGCTGCGACCATTCAATGGATAGACGAAGAAATTGCATTCCCCAAGACTTTTAAGTTGTTAAAGCCCGGTGGTACACTTGCGATGTTTTTAACAAAAAGCGACTACAAAACCCCAAACCCTTCACTATATGCGCAAATCCAAAAGGTGTACGACAAATACCATAAACCGTCAATACCCTACACTCGCGGTTCTTTTTCCTACACAAACGCACCCTTGTACGGCTACGAAAATTTCGAAACGCACGAATTTCACACAACACGAGTTCTAAATGCCGAAGAATACGTGGGTTTATGCTCCACACACTGCGACCACATAACTATTCCCGAGCCTTATAAAACTGAGTTTTTTAACGGCTTAAAAGACACCGTGGAAAAACACGACAATAAAATAGTTTTTTACGACACGCACGTATTACACCTTGCAAAAAAGCCCTTATAGTGGTACGCAGGCGTACTCCCTTTATTGTGCTTTAGCTAAGGTAAACAATTAAGCTACTGTTTGTTTTTTTGTAAAGAGATTGCTTCGTCACTTCGTTTCTCGCAATGACATAAGGAGTAAATGACTCACTCTCCCAGTACGCAGGCGTACACCCTTTATTGTGCTTTAGCTAAGGTTAGCAATAGCTACGGTTAGTTATTCTCCCTGACGTCATTGCGAGCCTTAGGCGTGGCAATCTCTTAAGGGAAATAAAATTACATACAAAACCCAATTCTACCACCAACTCAAATAATAATATAGGGAGTGGAGCTGCCCACCGTCATTGACATACTGTCCTTTAGCTAAGACCAACAATTAAATATAGTAGGCTCTTCAAACAAAAACGGCGACCTGGATTTTTTCCAAGCCGCCGTTTTATTTTACCTGAAATTCAATTAGTTTGTATAGTTATCGAAGTAGCCTTGTACCAAAACTACGGGAGTTCCCTTATCACCGCTACCGCTGGTAAGGTCGCAAAGCGAGCCGATAAGGTCGGTAAGCTGACGGGGAGTCGTACCCTGAGCCGCCATATTTCCTACAAGCGAGCTTCCGTCCTTTGCCTTGATACTGTTGGAGATTGCTTCTTTGAGAGCTTCGCCCGACAAATCCTTAAAGTCGTTATCCGCAAGGTACTTAAGCTTAAGCTCGTTAGGAGTTCCTACAAGTCCGTCGGTAAACGCAGGAGAAACTACGGGGTCTGCAAGTTCCCAAATCTTACCCTGAGGATCTTTGAACGCGCCGTCGCCGTAAACCATAACTTCTACGTGCTTACCCGTTGCGTCAAGTATCTGCTTTTGAATATCAAGAACTAAATCCTTACACTCTTTGGGGAAAAGCTTAATAGTTGTTTCGGTAGACTTGTTAGAGCCAAGAAGTCCGTACTTTGCGTTATATCCGCTTCCGTTTACGGGAGCGTTCAAAATTTCGTCAAGACCGTAAACGATCTTAGCACCTGCGTTCTTCAAAATTCGCTTGGTTCTTGCTCTTGTGTGAATGTCACAGGTAAGAACGCAATCGGTATAGTCAAGTATTGCTTTAGCCTGATTTGCAAAGATTATCTCAACCTCAGCGCCACATTCCTTAATAAGGTCTGCATAATACTGAACGTAGTCAACACCCGTAAATGCAAGTTTCTGCACGCCAAACACTTCACGATATTTTTCAAGCGATAAAACGTCCGAATAAGGATTGATGCCGGCTTCGTCGATAATATCAAGAGTTGCGAGAGAGTTTCCAACTTCGTCGGAGGGGTAGCTGAGCATAAGAACAATCTTCTTTGCACCCTTTGCAATACCCTTCAAACAAATTGAAAAACGGTTTCTCGAAAGTATGGGGAAAATAACACCCAACGTTCCACCGCCAAACTTGTTTTTTACGTCCTCGGCAATATCGTCTATGCTTGCATAGTTACCTTGCGATCTTGCTACTATTGATTCGGTAATCGAAATAACGTCGCGATCACGAAGTTCAAAACCTTCGAACTTTGCAGCTTCAAGCACGCTATCGGTTACTATTTTTGCAAGATTATCTCCTTGTCTTATTATCGGGCAACGGATTCCTCTGGAAACCGTTCCTACTCTACGTTCATAATTCGTCATAAATATATCCTTCTTTTTATTTAGATTAGATGCAAGCCTTTTACGGCTTTATTGTGTTCGGTTTTTTACTTTTTTTGTTTTAACAAATTCTTATTCCCACTCGATAGTTCCTGTAGGCTTGGGAGTTAAGTCAAGCAAAACTCTGTTAATTCCCTCAACCTCTGCAGTTATACGAGCGGTAATCTTGTGAAGTACGGGATAAGGAACTTCTTCGATAGTAGCCGTCATTGCATCTTTAGTATTAATAGCTCTGATAATTGCAGGCCAGCCTTCATATCTGCTTTCGTCCTTTACTCCTACGCTTTTTAGGTCGGGGATTGCGATAAAGTACTGCCATACCTTTTCGGCAAGACCACACTTGTCAAACTCGTCGCGAAGTATTGCGTCTGCTTCACGGAGTGCGTGAAGTCTGTCACGGGTGATAGCTCCAAGACATCTTACGCCAAGACCGGGGCCGGGGAACGGCTGACGGTATACCATAGCGTGGGGAAGTCCAAGCGTTTCTCCAACAACTCTTACCTCGTCCTTAAATAAAAGCTTGAGAGGCTCAACGAGTTCAAACTGCATATCCTGGGGAAGTCCGCCTACGTTGTGATGAGATTTTACGGCTTTCTTGCCCTCGGCTTGCTTTACGCTCTCCAAAATGTCGGGATAGATAGTTCCCTGAGCGAGGAAAGAAATTCCCTCTAACTTATTTGCTTCTTCGTCAAAAACCTTAATAAATTCTGCGCCGATAATCTTTCTCTTTCTTTCAGGATCAGCAACGCCTGCCAAAAGATCCAAGAATCGATCAGTTGCATCAACGTAAACAAGGTTTGCGTTAAGTTCTTTACCAAATACTTCAATAACTTGTTCGGACTCGCCTTTTCTCATAAGTCCGTGATTTACGTGCACGCATACGAGCTGTTTGCCAATAGCCTTAATAAGTAGAGCTGCTACAACTGAAGAGTCAACACCACCGCTTAATGCTAAAAGCACTTTTTTATCTCCCACTTGCTTACGAATCAGTGCAATCTGTTCGTCAATAAACGCATTAGCAAGGGCTTTGTTTGTGATACGTTGCATTTCGTCTGGTCTTTTGTTGTTTTCCATAAATATCTCCTTTAAATATTTGTATAGTCGCTCTATTTAACAATTAAGAACGTTAGAATTAGCAAAAAAAACATTTTTAAGTATACTACAAATATGGAAATTTTTCAAGTATATGAAATATATTTTTTTAAAAAATTTGATTTTTTTTTACTTCTTTCTACGCGCTACACCCAAAATATTATAATAGTACACCGCTATTGCGCTCCAGCCGTGGCAAAGCGATCCTGCATTATGGAAATCGTGCCATCCATTCATCGTTTCCCAAAACGACGTTGCCCCCGCGTCAAGCATTTTACTAAATAGCGTGCGAATTTCGGCAAGAATGAAGTCCTTATACCCTTTGTCTACGGAAAGCAAAGCGTCATAAACGAAGGTCTTGAAGGATAGCGTTGTATTTTCTATCTTTCCGTCAACTATAGCCTTGCAAAGCGCTTGCTTTCGCTCTTTGCTAATATCGAGTGCAAGTATAGCGAGAGCTTGAGTAAGCACGGTATAATTATCAGTATTAACGTCGTTTGCGTACAAGCCGTTTTCCTTGTTATAAAAATTCTGTTCAACACCGTTTTTTACAACCTTAACAACGTCGTCAAACACGTTTTGTTTTCCTAAAGCTTTACAGATTTCATCATAATTCTTTACGGCAAGCACGAATAAAATGTTTAAAAGCGCATTGGTTTTTTTACCTTTTCCACCGTCGTTACTATCCGTCCAGTCATAAAAACTCCAATACGTATCGTCAAAATCGGTCAAAAGTCCGTTTTTTATGCGGTTTGCAAAAGCAGTAAGCATAGCGGTAAGTTTGTCAAAAACCGACAAAAGGAAATTAGTATCGCCACTAAACTTAAGGTATTCGTTAAGTGCCAAAGCCCAATAAAGCGAGAAAGACGGAATAGGATATTTACAGCCCGACGGATAACAAATTTCGAGCAAATCGTCCTCACGATTATCCTTGCTCATAAGCAAAAGATTGCTCTTTACGTACTCTGCGTTTCCGTTTTTGAACGCCTTGTAACCAAACAGCATTTGATTTCTGCTATCAAACACGTACAAGTTCTGCTCTCTCCAAGGACAGTCCACAAAGTGTTCCATCATACATAACCTAAGCGTTCTGACCGACACGTCGTAAATACGCTTGTCCAGCTCGTTATCAAAAGTATATTCTATCTCTTCTATCGGATATTCCTGCTTTGTAATATAAACGCTAATATCGGTAATAGGCTTAGAAAAATTAAGCTCGACGTATCTGCAACCAAGTCTTAAAAACGGGTTACGGTACTCGTTTTTGCCCTTTTTAGCGGTATACTCAAATGAAAAATCACGACTACCGATAATACGCGGAATAGTTACTCCGTCGTCGCAAAAATGTTCGCTCCACACGCCTGTTATCACAACTTCCTCGCTTGCGTTAAACGAAAATCCAACAAGACCCACAACCTCTTCGCCCATATCGAAAACAACACGGTTTTTTTCGGTTATTACAGCCTTGCCTACAAGATTATCGGTAAGAACGAGTTTTTTGTTGGGGCGAGGATTAAGCTCGTACGTTTTTTCCACCGCAACAGAATTTGCAAAGCCTTCGCCGTTGCCGTTTATCCAATCATCCTCTTTGTTTGCATCGTAAAAGAAGGTACAGCCAAGTTGATTAGTAATCTTCTGACACTTACCGCTTATATACGCTCTACTTATTCTGCTTTGCGTTTTCTCACAGCTATAGCAAACAACCTTATCTTCGCTCTTAACCTCGAAAATTAAACCTGCCTGCGCGTTGACATATCGCTGAGTATTTACGCCAAAGTGCCAAACGTTAAACGCAATGCGGTTTTCACCCTCTTTTATAAAATCGGTAATATCAATACTATCAAAAACCTTAAAATGCGGATAGTCGCCATACTGATTGGTGGCAACCTCCGCTCCGTTTATATACATTACGTAATCGCCGTCACACGAAATATCCACACTTGTTTTTCCACTCGCATTGAACACGGAAACAAACTCACAATACTTATCGGGAGCATCATTTTTATGAGCCCATATCCATTTTGCCTTTTCCATAATATTTACTCCTTTATTTGTTCTTTGGAACCATTAATTTTTGCGTAAAATGCATAAATACGTGTAATGGGAAAATACGCTTTAGGAAATACAAAAACTTGTATTTTGCACCCACTATATACATGGGCTTAAGCTTCTTTTTGTCGCAAATTTTTGCAATAACTCCGCCCGCATACGACAATTCCATTCTGCTATTATACTTCTTTTCCACCTTTTTGTCCGCGCGTTGCATAGCGTCGCCATAACGCTCATTTGTCGCATAATCGTGCTTACGGTTGGTGGTAAACGGTGTTTTTATGTCGCCGGGACAAATAGACGTTACGGCTATACCGCAATCCTTAAGCTCCATAGTAAGACCTTGCGACCAAAGATTCATTCCTGCCTTTACCGAGCAGTACATAGTGCGGTACGGGAGTGGGAAAAGCGCGCATGCGGACGAAATGTTTATTATCTTGCCCCCGCTTTGCATAAGGGGAAGAATACGCTTAGTAAGGTATATAGCACCCATAAGATCCACGTCGAAAATCTGTTTGATTTCCTCATCTTTAAGCATCTCGCAAGCGCCCGTAAGTCCGTAGCCCGCGTTGTTAATAAGCACGTCTACACGTCCGTATTTTTCCTTAATAATACTTACTGCGTTGTCAAGATCGGCATTTGAGGAAATATCGCACACGATTGCATTTTCACCACCGCTTCTGCACAAGCCTATTACGGTATTATCCTTTGCAAAATAGTCCGTCAAATACTTTCCTATTCCGCTGCTACTACCTGTTATTACAATAATCTTATCCTTCATTTTATATCTCTTTTTACTCCTTATGAAACGATAACGTACTGTATTGCTTTTTTACAGTAAATTCCCTAAAAATCTTTCTTTAATAAGTATACCAAACAATACTACCTCATGTCAATAATCACATATAAAAAAACGGCAAAACTTTTAAGTCTTACCGTTTTTTATTGTTAGTAATTCATTTTTAAGTAACTTTTACAATTAGTCGCCTACCTTCAAAACGTTTTCAAGAATGCTGTTACCTACAAGTTTACCGATTTCGATATGGTCGCTGTAGTTCCAGTGCCAGCTATCAGTTCCGACAGCGGTATTGCTTCCGTTTACAAGCTTGTTAATATCGTACTGTCCGGATGCAATTACGTAGGTGTTCGCTACGTTGTCGGGGATAGTGTTCTGCATTGCAATAAACGCATTGTTGGTATTTACAGTTCCACTTACCGCAGAGCCCGAAGTTTTGGATATCTCACCAATAATGATGGGCATATTGGACAAATCCTGACCCAAAAGCTTAGTAAGGTCAGCTCTGATATCCGAAGCAAAATACTTGAATGCCTTTAAGTATTCGGTAGGATTGCCCTTATCCGACTCGCCCTGCATCCAGTACATACCCTTAACGTTAATGGTTTCATATCCCATTGCCTTAAGCTCGTTAACGTTCTTTTGTACCTGAGCTAACAATCTTCTGTACAAGCCACCCGTAAGGTTTCCGGGAGATTGCGGATTAATTGTCGCCTCGTAAGAGGGAGATACCCAGTTTCCGCTACCTGCGTTTTCACCGCCGATATTGTCAAGCAATGCTGTTCCGCCGTGAGCAAGTTTAATGAAGCCTGCTTCCTTTCCACTCTGAGGGTTGTAGTAAGAGGAAAGCACGTGAGCCATACCGATTTCGGGACCAAAGAAATTACGGTTCGGGCCTGCACCCTGTCCTACACGAACAAGTGTCCAGGGCTGTTCGTTATGAACTGTAGTTCCGCCACGTTCAGCATCACCTGCATACAGAACATTCTGAAATCCGTAAACATAATTATCGTCAAGCGCAAGCATCTTTGCTTCATCGTAAGAAGTAAATCCCGACGCATTGGACTGTCCTGCAATGAGGTAAATGTCAATAGAACGACCTTGTACCTTGTTTGCGGCAATCATCTTGTCAAGCACGGTTGCGTTTGTGGTGTAGTTAAAGTTGGAAATTACGTTGTTTACAACGCTTGAGCCTGTACCGAATCCGCTTACGGTATTGCCGTAAGTTTCAATCTTTCTGTACGCTACGAATACGTCGTTTACGTAGAAGTAATAATCAGTTCCATTACGAAGAACGCCGAGTTTTACAGCGGTAGGATCGTAATTACCCTCGCCCAAAACGTCCTTATAATTTGCAATATGAACAGGAGTGGAAATTCCCCATCCTTCAGTTGTTCCAATTACTACGCTATCGCCTTTAATATAAGCAAAAGACTTGCTGTGTCCGCTTGCATCCAAAGCAGTATGGTTTACGTGAGCAAACAAAAGTCCGGAGAAGTTACTATCGTACGCGCTGTATTTAGTCATCGTAGAGTCGAACGTTCCTTCAAGGTAGTACTTGCTACCTACTACCTGATGCTGGAATGCGAACGAGTGGGTAGTGGTTTTGATGTGGTTTCTATATCCGTCCACAAGTGACCAACCACCGCCTGCAGTTGCAGTTACGTCAGCGTTGTTAAACGACTTAAGCGTTGCTTCGCTTCCCGTATTTGCTACGTAAGTAATTGATCCGCCAAGATAGGAGTTGGAAATCTGTCCAACGATATCCAAGCCGTCCTCACCAACTTCAACTTCTTTGCTCCACAAGTTGTTGTTGTAAATAAAGTTTACTCTATACTTACCCGTTGCAATATCCAAAGTCTTGGTTGCCTCGTCAAAGGTAAACGTTTTAACACCGCTTCCCGACAAACTTACTACCTCTACGGTAATATCGGAAGGCTTAACTCCGCTCATATCGTAAAGGGCAAGCTTTTCATCTCCCACCATTACGTATGCCGATTCGTAAGAAAGGGTAAGAGTAGTAGGAGCAGCCTCTTCGTACTCTACAGAGATTGCAATCTTACCGCTTGCAGTAAGATCGAATGCGTACATTCCACCGCTTGCAACCTCTACGTCAAGAGCTTTTCCGTTTAACGTAACGGTCAAATTCTTAATATTCTTTCCCTCGGGAGTAGCAACCTTAACGTACTTGGTAGTACCGTCAAATCCAAGAAGATTTCCGCCGTTTCCTACTTCTTTAGTTCCGCTAAGAACGGTTACGTTAGCATCACAAGCCACGCTTGCTTCAATTCCGCCAAAGATTGCGTTGATAGCCTGTTCGTTGAGCGTGTACTTAACGTTAGACATAGTAACGGCAGTTCCTACGCCCTGATGTCCTCTGTATACACCAAGTCCGCTGATATTATCTCCGGGCAAGCTGTTGTATGCGTTATCAATAGCGGTATACTTACCTGTGTGGAATAAAACTCCGTTAATATAAACCTTGTACTCGTCCTTATTTCTCAAAATTCCGAGCTTGTAATCTTTCTTGCCAGTTGCATTCGAAGTTCCGCCGTTACCATATCCGTGAGTCCAGTTAGTAATGGGATCTTTCTGATCGCTACCCTTCTGGTGACGAAGCAAGTACATAGTGTTGTAAGTATCACCAAACGAAATCTGAGGATAGTTGAAGTTTGCATCGGGAGCTGAAGTATTCATTACAAATCCAAGCCAAGGCGTGTTCGCTACGTAAGTTACGTTTCCTTCAATATAGTATACGTTACCAGTTACTCCGTTAACAAACGCCAGATAGTCGTTGCTGAGCGTTACGCTGTCGGCAGAGTTATACTTTACCGCAGTATCCTTACCACCGCTCGTTACTGTCTTGCCGTTGCAGTCCACAAACGATCCGCCAAGGTCGGTAATGGAAATATCATAAGCAAAGCTTGCATTTTCCTTTGTTACGGTAATCTTGGTTTCCTTTACGGTGTTAGCCTTAACACCTGCAAAAGTTGCTCTTACCGTATATGTGCCGGGCTTGAGGGCGATATCGAAGTTTCTATTTGCGGTTACAACCGTCTTTACTACGTTGCCAGCCTCGTCTAATACTTCTACCTTAATAGACTTTTGATACGTTGCGGTAAGATCTTGATAGTAAATCTTGTTGCCGTTTGCACCTAAGATATAATCAGTATCGGTTGTTACCGTTGTTACTACCATGTCTTTTGCCACAACCTCATCGATTGCAGAAAGAAGAGCCTCGTCCATAGAATACATAAAGTTCGTAAACTTAGTATAACCGTTAGACGTATTATTTGCCATAGAGCCAAGACCAAATCCGCACTTTTCGAACATTCCAAGCGAAATGGAAGCAATATACTCGTTGTTGATAAAGATGTAGAAATCCGCTCCGTTTCTGTATACACCGAGTTTATAACCGTACTTATCGCCGTCGTAAGAAATCTTGCTCTTTACGTCCTTGATAGCATGGAAGTAATTATTGCTCCAACTTTTTTCGTATGCATATCCAAGCACACCTGCCTGATTTACACCGATAATAAGCTTGTTTCCTCCGTTTGAATTAAGGTCAGCGTTTTCAACGGCAGCCATAATACCTACGATGTTTGCGTTGGTCTTTCCACTAAACGCATCGAAATAAGAATCTGTTTCGATATAATATCTCGTTCCCTGAACTGCGTTCTGATAGGTAAAGTCATAGTAGCCAAGCCATACTTCATCAGCGCTCTTAACTTCCTTACTGCTGTGAACAAAACTGCTAAAACCACCGACAGATCCGTTAAGGTTTGATGTGGAAATATCCACTTCGATATTAGCATCCGCGCCGTTTACGGTAAACGTCTTGCTAAACGTTGCGCCGTTATAAATAGCCTTTACGGTATAAGTTCCGTTTGTAAGAGCGATTGCGCTTCCGTCCATAGCAAGGAGTTTGCCCGAAGCGTTGTAAAGCTCGTAATCAACGTCGTCAGCAGAAACGTCAGCCGTCGCATAAGACTTTCCGCCAAACTCAATACTCTTTACGTTGTGAGTAAACTCAACGTTATACTCCTCAACGTCCTCTCCGATAATTGCCTTGATGGCATCGGGGTTGGTGGTGTACTTAACGTTAGACATTCCAATAGACGTTCCTACGCCCTGATGTCCTCTATACACACCGAATCCGCTGATATTATTTGCAGGAAGAGTGTTGTAGTTCTTGTCTACCATTGCGTAAGTTCCGGTATGGAACAACGTGCCGTTGATATAAACCTTGTAGGTATCGTTTACACGTAAAATTCCGAGTTTGTAATCCTTTCCGCCTATCAAAGATGTGGGAGAACCTAAACCATATCCGTGCGTCCAGTTGGTGATAGGATCTTTCTGATCGCTACCCTTTTGATGACGGAGCAAATACAACTGTCCGTACGTTACACCAAAGGAGATCTGCGAAGCGTTACCGTTCGCATCGGGAGCGGTAGAGTTCATAACGAATCCAATCCACGGAGGAGTGGACGTAAGATACTGAACAGTTCCTTCTATATAATATACGTTGCCCGTTACGCCGTTTACGTAAGAGAGGTGATCGCTCGTTGCGGTAATGCTGTCAGCAGATGCGTGCGTTACGGTAGAGCCTTCCTTTACTACGGATTTAGCAAGCTCGCCCTTAGCATCGATAAACGATCCGCCAAGATCGGTTACGCATACGCTGTAAGCAACGTCCGTCTTGTCCTCTGCAACGGTTACGGTCGTTTCTTTAACGTTGTTTGCCTTAACACCCATATAGGTTGCCTTAAACTTATAAGTACCGGGCTTTAAGGTGATTTCGAAGTTTCTATCGGGTGCGTACATCGTTCTTACAAGCTTGTCGCTCTCGTCAAGAATTTCGAGTTTGATATTTTTAATCTGATTATCGGTAAGTTCGTCCTGAAGATAAATCTTCTCACCTTTTGCTCCAAGCACGTAATCGGATTCTGTGGTAACGTTTACCGCAATTTCATCCTGAGCGGGATCTCCGTTGATAAGTCTTTGGATTACGTAAGGATTGGTAGAGAACTGAATGTCCTTAACGTCAACTGTCTCGGGAGAGAAGTTGCTTCCTCTGAAAATTCCAAATCCAGACTCGTTATCCGCGGGAAGAACAGTACTGCCGTCCTTAGTAGTGCTCTCAACCGTCATTTCGTAAACCTGAGTACCGTTTACGTAGAAGATATATCTGTTATCAAGTCTGAGTGCCGCAATCTTGTAAGTATTACTGCTTCCAAGATGAGCAGTAATAGAGCCTACGCTCGTTCCACTTGACCAGCTACCTGCAAGGTTTTTCTGAACAAAGAGCGTTGAATTGTCATAAACAGCCATTACGGTCTTTCTATAACTATTAGTGGGCGCGCCCTCGTTGGAGTTAAGAATAAATCCTGCCCAACCTTTTTGTCCTTTAGTAAGGGTTGCTTCGATATAGTACATACTTCCCGTTACGTTGTTAAGGTATGCGTACGTGTTGTTAGTAACGGTGATAGAGTTGTTGGCATTTACGGTATAGAACTGACCGAACGAATTAATTTGAGTTCCGTTGTCAAGAGTATACGAGCCTGCAATATCTACGAGAGAAATGCCGTAAGCAATATCTTTAGTTCCATTTGCTACTACAACTTCGGTTTCTTTTGTTGCTACCTTTCCTGCCGAGCCCTTATAGCTTGCCTTGAACTTATAAGTACCGGGTTTTAAGGAAAGCGTGAAGTTGCTCTCGCCCGACACAACTTTCTTTACAAGATTGCTTTCAGCATCGTAAATCTCAATTGAGAGATTTTGCGCCATAGCGTTTGTAAATGTGTGGTTGTGATAGTACTGTTTATTGCCCTCGCTATCAAGCATATAATCAGAGTCAGTCGTAACGTTTACAACAACCTCGTCCTTAGCTACGCTTTCTTGCAAATCGTTGAGAAGCTGTTCGTTGAACGAATATACGTAGTTTGTAAAGTGCGTCTTACCGTTAGCGTCGTTGTTGTTAATAGAGCCTACGCCGAACGAACATTTTCCGAACATACCGAGAGTAATAGTGCCTACATATTCATTAGCTACGAAGATTGAATAATCCGCTCCGTTTCTATATACGCCGAGCTTATAAATAAACTCTTCACCATTGTAAAAAATCTTATCCTGAACGTCAGCAATCTCGATGGGAGCGTGTCCCCAACCACCTTGATATGTATAAGCAAGTTTTCCTGCCTTAGTTACACCAATAATGAGTTTTCCTGCGCCACTTCCTTCCAATACTTCGTTACGCGACGCCGCCATAATACCTACAAGACCTGCGTAATTTGCACTCTTTGCTCCGTCAAAGCGAATATCACTTTCGATATAATATCTGTCACCGAACGTTTCGTTCTGATATGTAAAGTCGTAATGGCTCAAGCTTACCGCATCGGGTCCAACGTAAACCTTGTTGGGATTTACAAAACTCTTTCTTCCCTCGCTCGTTCCTCCAAGCTTGGTCTTAGTAAGTTCTACGTATACGTCCTTTTCACTATCTACGGTAAATGATTTTGTAAACTCATAGCCATTGTATTGAGCGATAATTTCGTACTCGCCGTATGCAAGATCCATAGAAGTGCTATTAATGGGGGTTTCGTTACCGTCCTTATCAACGATAACTGCCGACATAGAAGCCATATCCTCTTCGGTAAAGCTATACGCTGCATAAGTTTCTCCGCCAAAGGAAATATCCTTGCTCTTAACGCCCAAGCCGATAGCGTACTCTCTTGCGGACTCTGCAAATCTTGCCTCAATCACAACATCGCCGCTTACCTTATCCTTTGCAAAATCCCAAACGGTATCCGTTCCTTTGATATACCAGTTATCAAAGGTATAAACTGTGGAAACACTGCTTTCCTTTGTAGGATCTTCGGGCTTAACAAGGAGCGAACCGTATTCGATATCTTCGGTCACACCGTCAAGCGTTACGCTGTACTTTCTTACGCTTTCGTTAAACCTTGCCTCAATCTCCATATCCTTGCTTACGGTATCGTTTTCAAAATCCCACTTGCTATCCGTTCCTGCGATATACCAAGCGTCAAACGTATAAACCGTATCAACCGTACTTTCCTTTATAGGATCTTCGGGCTTTTCAAGCTTGTCGCCAAACTTGTAAGTTCCCTCTGCTCCGCCAATGGTTACAACGTAAACTCTCTCACCGGCAATAAATCTTGCTTCGATTTCTACGTCACCTGTAACGGGAGCTTCAAAATCCCACTTGGTATCTGTTCCAACGATATACCAGCCGTCAAAGGTAAAGGACTGAGTATCAGTGCTTTCTTTCTTGGGATCCTCAGGCTTTTCAAGAAGTGTGCCGTATGCAATATCTTCAGTCACTCCGTTAAAGGTTACTGAATACTTTCTCACCTCTTCCGTAAATCTTGCCTCGATTACCACTTCACCCGTAATAGGCTTTTCAAAATCCCAAACGGTATCGGTATCTGCAATGTACCAGTTATCGAAGGTATAAACCTTATCAACGGTGCTTTCCTTGGTAGGATCTTGGGGCTTTTCAAGAAGCGTGCCGTATGCAATATCCTCGGTCACACCGTCAAGCGTTACCGCGTACTTTCTCACGCTCTCAGTAAATCTTGCTTCAATTTCAACTTCGCCACTTACCTTATCGGTTTCGAAATTCCAAACGGTATCCGTTCCTTTGATATACCAGTTATCAAAAGTATAAACGGTGTCGACAGTGCTCTCTTTAGTGGGATCTTCGGGCTTTTCAAGGAGCGAGCCATACGCAACCTGCTCGGTTTCCCCGTCAAGCGTTACGGCATACTTTCTTGCAGTTTCAATAAATCTTGCCTCGATTTCAACTTCGCCCTCAACCTTGTTTACAAGGAAGTTCCAAACGGTATCCGTACCCTTAATATACCAATTATCAAAGGTATAAACGGTAGATATCGTGGTTTCCTTGGTAGGATCTTCGGGCTTTTCAAGTTTGCTTGCGTACTCAACCTGCTTAGCTTCTCCGTTTACCGTTACGCTGTACTCTCTTACGCTTTCAATCCACTTAGCTTCCAAAACAACGGGGCCTGTTACGGGCGTATCGAAATCCCATTCGATATCGCTACCCTCTTTTACCCAGCAGTCAAACTCAAAGTTTGTGGAAACTGTGCTTTCCTTAGTGGGGTCTTCGGGCTTGGTAATCTTACCGCCGTGAGTAACCTTTACGGGCGCATTATCTCCCACAACCACGTCGTACTGAGTGGAAAGAGGCGTTACGGTAATGGTAATGGTCTTACTTACCGAAGGAGCGGATTTTACCATAAACGTAATATTTGCCGTTCCTTGTTTAAGACCGACAATCTTACCGTTTACCGCGTCGTAACGAATAATGCTCGTATCGTCGATAACGTACCTGAACTCTTCTCCGTCCATTGTGGCAACGTCAAGACTTATTGTTTCGTTCTGTCCCACTTCAATCGTTGTAGAACCAATTACCGCCGTGATCTCATGCGTTACGGGTGGCGTTTCTCCACCACCTTCGGGATCGGTAGGCGTACACGCAATGGTAACACCTCCGATAGTTATGCACAATGCACCTGCGAGTCCTGCTGTTAGCAACTTTTTCTTATCCATATTTTCCTCCTAAAAATTTGTTCATAAAATAGTATATTCAGCGAACAAATTTTAAGCGTAAATAAAAATAAAAGTGAAAATATTGTTGCAATGAAAGCTAATTAGTGCTATAATGTATCTATTATAGCTATAAATAGTGCTAAATAGGTGGAAATTTAGAGCGTTTAATGGTGTTTTTGCGAGGGAAAAAGAGTAAATGTTCACCTAATATACTATTCCACGAACAAAATAACACGAAAAAAACTGCGATTATGCGCCCATTGAAGCGTACAACCGCAGTTTTTTATATTTGTTGGCACTATATTACATTAATCTTTCACTTTAAGCACGTTTTCCAAAATGCACTCGCCTACCATATTACCTATTTTGAGGTGATCTTTATAATTCCAATGGTATTGATCCGAGCCGACTTTTGTAGCAACTCCGTTTATATATTTGTTCTGGTCAAACACCGAAGATTTTACAATATAGGTGTTAGGCACGTTTTGAGGAATGGTGTTCTGCATTGCGATAAAGTTTGCGTTGCTGTTCATAGAGCTGGTACTACACGAAGAAAAGCTTCTGGAAATTTCACCGATAATTATTGGCATGGACGAACAATCCTGACCGCTTATTCTCGTAATATCGTTTCTTACGTCGCTTGCAAAGCACTTAAACGCTTTCATATACTCGCTTGGTTCGCCTCTGTCGCTTTCGCCCTGCATCCAATACAGACCTTTTATTATCGGGTTATATCCAAGCTTCTTATAATCGGCAAGACTCTTTTCTGCCTGCGCGATAAAGTTGCGATACAGTCCGCCCGTCTTGCTCGTTACTCCGCTTGTAAGCATAGCCTGATACGACGGCGGTACCCAGTTACCCTCAGGGCCGTTTTCACCCGTAAAGTAGTTAAGAAGCCTTGTTCCGCCTGCGGCATACTTAATAAAGCCTGCCTCTCTGCCCGTTTCGTGATTATAATACACAGATAGTGCCTCTGCAAGACCGGGCTCTACTCCCATTGTCGTCGTATATGCTCCATATCCTGCACGCATTAAGGATATATCTCTTATGCGGTTATTTGCAACCGTTGCCGATCCGCTTCTCGAATTTCCCGTATACCAAATATTGTTAAATCCGTAAATATAATCGTCGTTTAGCGACATTACGATATCTTGATTATAAGACGTATAACCCGAAGCGTTAGACTGACCTGCGATAAAGTAGATATCGATATCCTTTATCTTTTGCTCGGGGGTAAGCGCGGAAATAACCTCGCTTCTCGTAGAATAGTTGAACTCGTAAATCTTCACGTCGCTCTTAATATCTATAAGACCAACACCGCTCGCATCCGTCTGAACTTCCCAAATATACTTTCCTACGTACACGTCGTTAACGTAAAAATAATAATTAGTCTTGTTCCTTAAAACGCCAAGCTTAACTCTGCTTCTGTCGCCGCCCAAAAGCCCAAGCTGTTCTAAGTTTGCTATCACAACGGTATTAACAGTGCCAAATTCCTTATCCCAGTTTACGACCAAGGATTCCTTATAAATACCTGCCATAAGCTTGTGCGAATTGTTTCGTCCGGCCCCTGCGTTTCCGCTAAGCTCGTCAAGCCCGTGCGCAATCAACAATCCTCCAAACGCCTCGTCTATCTTGCCCGTAAACTTTTGGTTTGTTAGGTCAAACTTTGCCTCAACGTACACCTGATCTGCAACAACTTTATCTTGCATAACGTACGTAAAGTTTGTCATGTGAACGCTGTTGCGCTGTCCGTCGATAAGCGACCAATTTGAACCGCTCGCGCTACCGGTGCTAACTTTGTCAAAGCTCGTAAGCGTATAAGACAAGCCTGTCGTCTTGTTCGTAAAGTTTATCGCTCCGCCCAAGTACGCCTTAGAAATCTCGCCTTCAAAATTATCGTTTTCCGTGTCAATATGTACGGTTTTCACGCATACGTTGCCGTTATACGCGTACGTAATCTGATAAAGTCCGCTTTCTACGCTTACGCTTCTGTGCTGACTGTCAAGCGCGAAAGTATCGACTTTTCCCGTGTAAATATTCAACAAACTTACGGTGATATTGCTTGCTACAACGTCCGCCACATCATAAAGAGCGTATTCAACTCCGTCCTTTACTGCCACTGCCGATTTGTAGCCGAGATTGAGCGTTACGTTCGTCGTCTGACCGAACTCTACGTCCACACTGATATTACCGTTACTATAAGCGCTAAACGAATACACTCCGTCGGACACGTAATTAATTTTTTGAGCAACACCGTTAATCTTTACGTCGATATTTATAATTTCCTTACCTGACGGAACGTTTACTCTAATAAGCTTTTCGGGGCTTTCTATTTCGTATATATCTCCGCCGTTCTTTACTTCTCTTCCGCCCGAAATTACGGTTACTTCGCTGTCACAAGTAAGCTTGAACACGTCTTTTCCAAGTATTGCGCTTGCAACTATGGGATCGGTGGTATACTTAACGTCGTCAACCAACCTCGCTCCTCTTCCCACGTTCTCTCCGCCAAACACGCCAAAGCCCGATTTATTGTTTGCAGGAAGCGCGGTTCCGTTAACGTCAAGCGCGGTTATCTGACCTTGCCAGAAAAGCGTGTCGTTTATGTAAACGTAGTAATAATCCCAAACTCTGAGCACGCCCATTTTATACGTCGCGGAATTACCCGAGATATAGTTTTCTATAGAGCCCTTACCCGTACCCTTCCACCATTCGTGAGAAGTACTGTGCTGAACGTAAAGAGAATGTGTTCCGCCAAGATTGTCCAAAAGTATTGCAAACACTATCTTTTTATATCCGTCGGTTGGCGCGCCCTCGGACGAATTCATAATAAAACCGTACCAGCCCGTCGTATTCTTATCAAACGTACCCTCAATATACGCGGTGTCGCCCACCTGTCCGTCTATATATGCGTACGTGCGATAATTTAAGGTAATACTGTCCGCCTCGTTTATAACGTAATCCTGACCGAACGAATTGACCGTCTTTCCGCTTGGTAACGTGTACGATCCGCCTATATCTGTAAAAGATATATCGTACTCGAACGCTTTGTTTTGACCGTAAACGCTTATAGTGCTTTCCTTTACTGTAGTCGCCTTTACACCTGCGTATTTAGCTTTGACTTTATACGTTCCGGGCTGTAACGAAATAGTAAACGTTCTGTCCGCGCTCACCACGTTCTTTATCACGTTACCGCTATAATCCACTATCTCCAAAGATATCTTCTGAGCCGTAGCGTTATCTATTTCTTCGCCCTGATAATACAGTTTATTACCGTTTTTGTCCAATACGTGGTCGGAATTTGTGGTCATTTTCACCACAACCTCACCTTTTGCTACGTAATCTTGCAAAGAGGAAAGAAGCTCGTCGTTGAACGAGTAGACGTAGTTTGTAAAATACGTTTTTCCGTTACTGTCGTTGTTTCCCACTGAGCCTACGCCAAATCCGCACTTGCCAAACATTCCAAGCGTTATGGTGTCGATATATTCGCCGTTTACAAACAACGCAAAGTCTGCGCCGTTTCTGTATACGCCCAATTTGTAAGAGTATTTTGTTCCGTTGTACGTAATCTTATCTTTTACGTCGGCAACCTCAATAGGTGTATAGCTCCATCCACCCTTGTACGTATAAGCAAGTTTACCCTCTTGCGTTACTCCCACAATAAGCTTACCTGCTCCGCTTCCTTCCAATTTTTCGTTTCTGACCGCCGCCATAATTCCCACCATGGCATTGCTCGGTTTGTTATCCTTTGAATCGAAAAATATCTCGCTTTCAAGATAATATCTATCGCCCACAACGGACGCATTGTAAGTATAATCGTGATGACTTAAGCTTACCGAATCGGCAAAATGATACGTTTTGTTGGGATTTACAAAGCTGTTAAATCCACCCACCGCTCCACCTAAAACGGTATCTGTAATCTCGATAACGACGTTTGCATCACTATCCAAAACGACCGCGTTTTTCTCATACGTATAGCCGTTATACTGTGCGCTTACGGTATAAGTACCGGGAATAAGCTCGGTTGCATCCACCTCGTTTCCGCTCGCATCCGTTATCTTTATCCGTATCCCGTCTAACGTAGATGCGGAATACTCGTACGCGTCGTACTCTGTATTAAGAACGTTTATCTTTTTGCTTTGTATCTTTACGTTTACGGCAAACTTTTCGGACGGAGTGTACACAGCGGTTACCGTTTCGTTCTTTTCCGCCCGTTCTATAGTTTTATCCCAGCTTGCGGTATATCCGCTCTTAGGTTTAATAAACGGAACGACGGGCGCTGCGCCGTGTTTTACCGCCTGCTCGTCAACAATCTCTCCGTCTGCAATATACGTTATGGTATGTACCACTCTGTCATAATAAACCTTTAAGACAAGCTCCTTGCTCGCAACGCCTGCAAGCTCGCTCTTATCTGTATTTATAACGAAGTTCGCCTTTTCCTCGGGAAGTACTTCCACGTTACCAAAGCCTTGCTTTATCTCCTCGCTCTCTTCGTACGTTCCGTCCACCCTCTCTACGTAGGTGACAATCTTATACTTTGAGCCTCTTATTTTAGTAACGATATCCCGAGCTTCCTCCGCGCTTCCGTAGGCTAAAGACGACGCTTCAAACGCAAGAACCGCGTCCGATTTATCCGTTGTTACGCTAAATCCGTAATCAAGCTCACCATCAAGAAAATCAGAGGCGTACGAACCCATATAAACGTAATCGCTCATAAGCGAAGATTTAGCAAAAAATGATATCTCGCCGTTGTATTTTGCATACAAAAAGCTGTAGCTTACGTCAGTTTCACCGTTATTTATGCGATTAAGAAGCGCACCTACGCTCCCGTTTCCGTTTTGAGGCTGAGCAAGAGCAAGGCTCGTACCCGAGGTGTTGAGATTACCCGAAGCGGAAATGCCCATTCCTATTTTTTGACCTTTTGTATCGGTTATAATTCCGCTGATATTTATAAGCGCGTCCGCCCACTTTCCTTCCGCTGTTCCGCATCCGCCGTTAAATTTGAGATTAAAGCGCAAAGTTCCGTCGCTAAGCCCCTTTCTGAAAGTGTAGCCCACTGCATTATTTCCGCTTGTATTAACGTTAAGTAAAAACTCAACGTCCACGTCGCACACGTTACCGAACTTATCGTACGCAAGCTCTGCGCCCTTTCCTTCCACACCGCTCTTTGCGGTAATTATATCGTCAAGAAAGAGTGGGTCTGCTAAGGACGCGGTAAATCTCTTACCCATCTCGTAATATCCATCTCTTATCGCGGTAACGTAATGCTCCTTTCCGTCTATCTTTACCCTAAAGCTGTAAGCTCCGTTGCCGTCGCTTCTTCCCACATTTGCTCCGTCAAGGTAAATCTGCGCAACAATAGCGTTTCCGTCCTCGTCCACAACTTTTCCGCTTACGGCAAGATAATTAAGTCTACTTTCAAAGCTTGCCACAAACTGCATATCCGACGTAACCGTGCTTGCGCTGTCGCCTACCCATTCGGTAAATATATAATCATACTCGCTATCGGACGGCTTTGTCGGATCTTGCGGATGAACGAGAGGCGCGTTAAACTCATACTTGTCCGTTTTGTACGTTTCTCCGTCCACGACGTACGTTACCGTATAATACCTGACCTCCTGTGCAAAACGCGGTTCGATAACGATGCCGTCTTTGTTTATCTTGTCAACGGCAAAATTCCACTTCTCATCCGTGTCCTTTACGTACCAGCCCTCAAAGGTATACTCCAAGGTGTCCGTTTTGTAATCGGAGGGCGCTTGGGGCGCAACAAGACGATCGCCGTATTTACCAAAAATCTCACTACCGTTTACGACAACCTTGTACATTCTGTCCGAAGTTATCCATCTTGGAACAAGCGTAAGATTGCCCGTTACGGGAGTATCGAAATCCCATTCTATATCACTTCCGTCCTTTACCCAGCAGTCAAAAGTATAAACCGTCTTTTCGTCCTGCCACGAAGCCGGATCTTGAGGCTTTTGCACCTTATTTCCATGCACTACGGCAAATGCCTCACCGTCCCCTATCTTTACCTCGTACTCGGTGGTTTGTATAACGGTTACGGTTATGGTTTTTCTTATGGAAGGATTAGTTTTTAAGCTGAACGTAATATCCGCAGAGCCTGCCGAAAGTCCTATAATCTTTCTGCTTTGCGCATCGTAAAAAGCAACCGCAGGGTTTGAAACCACACAGCTGATCTGCTCACCATCCATATTTGTTACGTCCACGAAAATCTCTTCGCCCTGTCCTACCTCAAGCTCTGTATCCGCAATCGTAACAACCATCTCGTGCTTTACGGGTGGCGTATCTCCACCGCTCTCGGGAGCAGGAGTACACGCTATAACTCCGCCCGATACTGTAAGACACAATGCGCCAATAATACCCGCCTTTAGCAAATGCTTTTTACTCATACTTCCTCCAAGTATATACTCTTTTTCGTCTTAAATATTGATTTTTAACGTATAGTTACGAAACACGTAAAAATCAATATCTTCATAATTATATTATATAATATATATCGCTTTTAATCAATAGCAAAATCGCTTTATTTTTTAACATTTCCGCTACCATTATATATAATTATACAATAATATTGCATATACAAACAAGATAAAAATTGCAATTTTATAGCCATAATTTGTCTTTTTAGCGAATTTTACACAAACAAACTGCCGTTTTTAGCCAAACCGCATATTTATCCGTAAAAAAACACAGCCTTGGTTTTTCACCAAAGCCGTGTCTGTTTTTTATCTTCTAAACTTGTTCTGAAGCGCAAGAAGCTTTGCCTGCAAATCTTCTTCCTGCTTTTGCTTTCTGTCGTTTCTCTTATCGAAGCGACCGTTGTTCTTGTTGTTATTGTTCTTGTTAAAGGGCTTCTTTTCGCCGTTTTGCTTGTCGTTTCTTTCGGGACGGGCAGGTCTTTCCACCTTAACTCCGCCGTCAACCGCCTTCATAGAAAGGCTGATACGTTGCTTAACTGCATCTACGCCGATAACCTTTACCTTTACAACCTGACCTACTTTGAGCGCGTCGGAGGGATGCTTGATATATCCGTCCGAAATCTCGGAGATATGAACGAGTCCGTCGTGATGAACGCCGATATCCACGAACGCACCGAAGTCGATTACGTTTCTAACCGTTCCCGTAAGCTCCATGCCCTCTTTAAGATCGTTAATATCCATAAGGTCTGCGCGAAGCACGGGTGCAGGAAGAGTATCACGGATATCTCTACCCGGCTTGGTAAGATCGTCAATAATATCCACAAGAGTCATCTCGCCGATTGCAAGCTCTTCGGCAACAACCGCGTTACCCTTAAGAGCAACTTTGTTTTTAAGATCGTTAATCTTGCCGTTCTTTACGTCCTCGTCGGTATATCCAAACATATTCAAAAGCTTCTTTGCCGCCTCGTAAGACTCGGGGTGAACGCCCGTGTTATCGAGGATATTGTCGGCATTGGGAATACGAAGGAAGCCTGCGCACTGCTCGTACGCCTTAGGTCCGAGCTTCTTTACCTTCAAAAGCTCTTCTCTGCAAGTAAAGGGATTTTCCTTTCTGTATTCCACAATGTTTTTAGCAATGGAAAGGTTAAGACCGGAAACGTAAGAAAGCAAGCTGTAAGAAGCGGTATTGAGGTCTACGCCTACGCTGTTTACACAGTCCTCTACTACGCCTTCCAAAACCTCGGTAAGACGCTTTTGGGGCATATCGTGCTGATACTGTCCTACGCCAATCGATTTTACGTCAATCTTAATAAGCTCTGCCAAAGGATCCATAAGACGGCGAGCAATAGAGATTGCCGAACGTACCGTTACGTCAAACTCAGGGAACTCCTCAGTACCCTGCTTGGATGCAGAATATACGGAAGCGCCTGCTTCGTTTACTACGATATACTGAATGGGACGTGGGCTTTCCTTGATAAGGTCGGCTACAAAAATTTCAGTTTCCTTGCTTGCAGTTCCGTTACCAATCGAGATAACGTCTACCTTGTGCTTAACGATAAGTGAAAGCACTTTTGCCTTGGACTGCTTAATCTTCTCGTCGCTCGTTGCTGCAACGAAGATTACAGTGTTATCGAGGTGATTACCGTTCTGATCGATAACTGCAACCTTACAACCCGTTCTGTATCCGGGGTCAAGTCCCATAATAGTCTTACCCTTAAGCGGGGGTTGCATCAAAAGAGGTTTAAGGTTTACTTCAAACATCTTTATAGCCTGCTCGTTTGCGTTATCCGTAAGATCGTTTCTTACTTCGCGCTCGATAGAGGGGAATATAAGACGCTCGTAGCTGTCCGCGATCGTTGCAACGATCTGCTCGTTAAAAATACTGTTTTTAAGGTACTTACCCTTAATCTTATTAAGTGCGCCCTCTTCGTCTGCAGTAATATCAACCTTAAGACACTCTTCCTTTTCTCCGCGGTTAAGCGCAAGAATTCTGTGCGAGGGAAGGGTGGAAACCTTTTCGCTGTACTCGTTGTACATCTCGTACACGCCAAGCTTTTCCTTGTCTTCCATTTTTGCGTTGAACGCAGAAGCGATCATGCCTTCCTTTACAAGGTATTCTCTAAGCACCTTACGAAGCTCTGCGTCGTCGGAAATAGTTTCCGCAATAATATCCAAAGCGCCCTGCAATGCGTCCTGAGCCGTGGGTACGGACTTTTCCGCATCCTCTTCGTCGGTGTGAACGTAAGGCTCGCAAATAGCAAGCACGTCGCCTTCCTGAATTTCCTGAGCAAGAATGATATCCGCAAGGGGCTGAAGTCCGCGAGCGATAGCCACCGAAGCTCTGGTCTTTTTCTTCTGCTTATAAGGACGGTAAATATCCTCAACCTCGGTCATGGTAACCGCGCCTGCAAGAGCAACGGCAAGCTCGTCAGTCCACTTGCCCTGTCCTTCGATGCTGTTCTTAACCTCTTCCTTTCTCGTTTCGAGATTGGTAAGATAGGTGAGTCTGTCCGCGAAATCTCTCAAAAGTTCGTCACCGCATCCGCCGTGCATTTCTTTACGGTAACGCGCGATAAAGGGAATGGTGTTTCCCTCGTTAATAAGGTCTACAATGTTGGACGCATAGTCCGCTCTTAAGTTAAATTCTTCTGCTAATTTAAGTTTGATGTCCATTAAATGTTTCCTTTGTGGTCTGCCGTCGTTTAGGTAAAATGCAGACCGTACTTTCTAATTATACTACATATTCGAAAATTTTGCAAACAAACGGACTATATTTTTTTGTTTGAGTAAAAAAAAATTACAATTTACCGCTTGTTGCTCATAATCTGCCATTCTTTTTCATAATTATACAAAAAAAGGCTGACAAAACAGCCCTTAAAAGCAAAAAAAAGGAGAAATTATGGAAAAGAAAGAAGAACAAAAACCGCACGCGATAAGTATAGACAACCGCAACAAGTGCGTAATGAGCGGAATTCTTAAGGTGGTGAGCGCGACGGATACGTGCATAAACCTGCAAACCTCTTTGGGCGCGCTGACAATAAACGGAAGCTCGCTCAAACTCGTTGCATTTTCTGAAAGCAACGGCTCGCTTAGTATGCAGGGCGAGATAAACGCAATAAAGTACGGAGCAAAGACCTCCGCTATCAAAAAGCTTTTCGGATGACGGGATTTTTTGCGCTTTGCTGGGGGCTTACGTGCGCGTTGCTTTTCGCGTTTATCACCACCCGTAATCTTAACCTCTTTACTCGCGTTTGCTTAGACACCGTATACGGCTTTTTTACACTGTTTGGGCTATACGTTGTTGAGTTTTTAATCACAAACGGCAACGTTCCCCATTATATCTTCTTCGTGTTCGCTCTCGCGTTTTTCGCCACTCTCTCCTTTATTTTTCCGCTGAAAAACAAAAAAAGCTTAGACGGAAAACGGAAACAAAAAAAGAAAAAATAGGGATTGACAGCAGAACGCAAATGTGATACAATATCAGTACATAACACAAGGAGAAAAGCTTTATGAAAAATCCCGTAATTAATGGCTGGTACGCAGATCCCGAATCAAGAGTATACAACGGCAAAGTTTATATGTACGTTACGCGCTCGCTTCCTTTTGAGGAACAGCACAACTTAGATCTCGTAGTAACCGACGATTTGAAGAATTTTACTAAAATTGAGGGCATTTTGGATATGTCCACGTTCAAAGGCGCAACCTTTGCTATTTGGGCACCTACTATTATCGATAAGAACGGCAAGTACTACCTTATCTTTGCCGCAAACAATATCCACGAGGACAACGAGCCGGGCGGACTTTATATAGGCGTATGCGACAAGCCCGAAGGCCCGTTTGTAAACGTGTTTAGTGACGGCAGACCACTTCTAAACGTGTTCCACTACGGCGCTCAACCCATTGACGCGCACCTATTTAAGGACGACGACGGTAGTATATATCTTTACTACGGCGGTTGGAAACACTTGGTAGGCTGTAAGATGAACGAAACTATGGACGGCTTTGTGGAAATTGACGTAGAGGGCGCAAAAGACAATAAGTTTATCGAGCTTACTCCAAACGCTTACGTAGAAGCTCCGTACGTTAGAAAAATGGGTGGCAAGTACCACCTGCTCTACTCCACGGGCGGATGGACGAACGGAACGTACTGCGTAAAGGCAGGCGTTGCGAACTCTCCCCTCTCTTCCTTTACCTACTACGACGACATCTTAAAAGCCGACGAGCTTGCCGACGGTCCCGGGCATAACAGCGCGTTCACCTTTAACGGTGTGGACTACGTTGCATACCACAGACGAAGAATAGGCGACAAATACCCCCACAACCGCGAGCTTTGCATAGACGAGATCTCGGTAGAGGGCAACAAATTCCACCCCGTAAAAATGACCTAAACTCTATAACGTAAAAGCAGAGAAGTAACAACCTCCTCTGCTTTTTTACATCAATCATCTACCGTCTTACCGTAGGGAAGGGGTTGTCCTTCCGCCTTTTTTTATTGTGATTATAAATGATAATTCGGGCGATTCGACAGTCGTCTCCGTACAGTGGGGTATTGGCTGTTTTGTATTGTGACGGTTTTTCGTGTCGTAGGGAAGGGCCTTGTGTCCTTCCGTCTTTTTTATAGCGGTGATTGCATAGCGGCAGGAGACGAGCCCCTGCCCTACAGTTATTATATGGTTGATGACGTTATAAAAACAAGGTAAGTGGTTGTACAGATATCTCTCCACTTCGCTCGCAATGACGTTGTGCAAAATAACAAAACAGCCCTGAAAGATAAATTTTCTTTTAAGGGCTGTTTTTTGTTTGATTTTTCGACCGCATTTAAGGCGGTAAATTCTGATTGCACTTCGTGCTGATTTGCCGCCCCTTTGTGGGCGGCTGTGGGATTAGAGGATTTATGATTCAAGATTTACCCACAAAACAGGACGCACGGCATAGATACAACGATCTACATCATCACCAAAGTCGTTAACATCGCCATCAGGATAGACATATGCAGCATATTTTTGATTAAAACCGGGAAAGCGAAGCCACCACATACTATTCCCATCATACTTATTTACAAATGCTCCGTTTTTCTTTGCATAGGCTGTTGGCTTACACTCTCTTGCCGTATCACTACTAAAGTATTTGTTTGCTTCGGATATACTTAATAGGAATATTTTATCCAACGTGCTATTTCCGGGATTTATGCTATAGCTTGGGTTCTTATCTGCACTTACCCATACTGTTGATATTATTGCTTTTTCTGCGTCCCTAAAAGTATTGTATAGAAAGTCGCTATTTAGCCACTTTCTTAAACTGCATATCTCCCATGTTGTGTCTTCATATTTAGAGTTATACGGCTTACAGTCTAATGCGTACTTACTTATAATCAACGCTTTATTTCCCTCTCTTGCAAGTACTTGCCACTCTATATCTTCTTTTGTTGCATCATTGCTTTGATAGTATTTACCAAATTTGCAGATATCTCCTACTTTTAGAGCAACGGTAAGCTTTTGTGCCGCAGGCGCAGGGGTGGGAGCAGAAGTTGTTTGCGTAGTAATGGGTTCTTTAAGCGAGGACAGGCTTGCGGAAAGCTGTGGATCTCCAAAGCGGATTGATTTTTTGAAATTGGGATTTTGTGTAAATCCTTGTTTCTTTGCAAGCTCTTCTACTTTCGTTACCTTGTATTCGCAAAATGCTTTATAAAGATAAGCTTTTGCACACTTTGGATTGACGTCAAGTATGCGCTCAGCATACTCGTCAGCCTTTTTCCAATCTTTATCCTCTAAAAAGATTTCAATTCTTTCCAAAAAACTCTGTATTTGTTTATCTATGTCTATACTTTGTGTAACGTTTTGTTCTATACGTGTGCTTGTAACCGTGTTAACTCGTCCGAATTTGCTATCAATCTGTCGGGTAAGGCTTTCGTAAAAATCTATATCCGTTATGTCCATTACCTGTATTTTTGAAAGCTCTTCGGGCAGGTCGTACGGGTACACGTCCTTAAGACAGGGTAGTAATACCTTTGTATAGTCCTTGCGCATAAACTCTAAGAATCTGCTCCACTCGTTTCTTACCCATGGCTCACTTACGTAATCCTTGTTTGCGCACACGAACAGCATAACCTTTGCGGTATAAAGCGCGGAATATATAATAGGCTCGTATTCCTCGCCTGCTCTGCTTTTAAGCGTTACGGGAGAGAAAAACACCTTGTAACCAAGCCTTGTAAAATGCGTATATATCTTGTTTGCGTACTGAGAATCGGTAGTACGTCTTCCGTTTTCGTCGCTGTCCTTAAAGCAAATGAAAATATCGTAAGGCTGTTCCTTGTTCGCCTTCTCTTTTATCTCTTTTTGCAGTCTGTCTATCTCTTTTGCTTCCGTTTCGTAAATTACTTTTTCTTCCGCGCTTGCTCTGTTCATTATGAGCCTGTAATCCGTATTATTGAAAATGCTTTCGCGAACGGTTCTGTGGCAAGTAGGAATCTTGCGCGCGGTTGCAAAGTCCTCAACGTACTCTATACCAAACTCACACAGTATTTTACCCCAGTATGCTTCATTCTCGTCGGGGTATTGTGTAATTATGCTTTCGTACAGTTTTTTGGCAATATCAAACCTACAAGCCCTGCGGTGACCGTTAGCCGTAATAAGCAACTCTAATTTTTTAGGGTCGTTGATTACAGGAACCGTTTGCTCCATTCCGCAAAGCTCGCAGATTACGGTTTTAGCTCCATATTTCAGCGAAAGCTCAGAACCACAGCTTTTACAAGTAAGTTTTTCCATAGTTTTTCCTCTTTTTGAACTTCTGATTTACAATAAAATTATATCACTTACATTATTATCTGTCAATAATAATCCAAATTCCGCGCTTATTTATAATCTGATTTTAATCTTATGTATGCTTATAAAAATCTGCCAATATTATAATATGTATCCCCTGCAGTTAAACAAACCTTGGGGATACATATCAATTGTTAAACAAAATATTTTCTTTTACTCTTTTATATGCGTGTCAAAGCCGTAGAAGCCGTGCTGGCGGAGGGCTTCGTAGAGGACTATGGCAACCGAGTTAGAAAGGTTTAGCGAGCGAACCTCGCCTTTCATGGGGATGCGGATCGCGGTATCGTAGTTGTCGTAGATAAGGCTTTCGGGCAAACCCTTGGTTTCTTTGCCGAACAGCAGATAGCAGTCGTCCTCAAACTGCACGTCGCAGTAGTTCTTTTGCGCCTTGGTGGTGCAAAGGTACAGTTTGTCGTTTTTATGTTTTTCCAAGAACTCCGCAAGCGAATCGTAGTAAAAAATAGTCAGCTTATCCCAATAGTCAAGCCCCGCTCTTTTTACCGTCTTGTCGCTTATCTCAAAGCCGAACGGGCGCACGAGATGCAACGCACAACCCGTACAAGCGCACGTTCTTGAAATATTACCGGTATTCTGCGGAATTTCGGGTTCTACAAGTACAATGTTTATCATAATCGTTACGGTCTGAAATGCGTATAGGCGTTTGCCGAAACAACCTCTACGTACATGCACTGAGCACTGTCGTGCGGTTTGTCATAGTTTTCTCTCTCGGGATCCAAAAGCTTTTGCTCAAGCTCGTCGATACGGTCGGTCTTGCCCTTGATATAGCTTTCCAAAATCTCGATACACTGCTTAAGACGAAGGATAACACCACCAAATCTTACGGTCTGAATCTCCAATCCGTACGGCTTATTCTCCTTGTTCCATACCGTCTTAAACGCTTCCCACCACTTTTCAATTCTCTTCAGTAACGGCTTGTACGCGGTTTTAATAAGGTTTTTCAAGCCTTTCTTATCTCCGTTCTTGTACAGCCTTCTCGTTTTTACGCCAAGATCCCACTTAAGTTCCAACACCTCGGCAAACTTTTCCATGTTGTCGAAAAGGTACGCGTATTTGCCTGCCGCTGTCTTGGCTTTTGCAATACGTTTAGCGATTTCCTTGAATTTTTCGCCCTCGCCCTCGATAATGAGCGGATCGTAAAGTCCGTATAAAGGATCGTTAAAGAACGCAGTCTTGCTCAAACAATTGTTGTGAACGGTTTTGGTCTTGATATCGTTTACAAGATCCAACGTAATAAAGTCTTCCTTGGAAATTCCTGCTAATGCAAAGAAGGATTTTTCGTGATTGTCCTCTCCGTACGCAAAGTCGGACGCATAGCAAAGCGAGGAAAGAAGCGCAAGCACCGAGCACTCCGCCGCATCGTCGCCCCACATTGTGAGGAACACGTTCTTAATGCCCTTGTTTACGCACGCCTTAAAAGCGTTCTCGGTTGCAAGATCGGAGAACTTGTTGTGAGGAGCATATCCTCTCCAGTTCCAAGCACCGCCTGCAAAAACTATCTCGTTGGGGAATTGGTGATGACGGTCTATCATCTTTTCGTATGGGGCTTGCTCGGTTTGATAATAATCCCAATAAACAAGTCTTACGTTCTTGGGCGCAAGGTCGACAAATTCCTGACAAAGCATCGGCTCGTCAACGCCCGGGCGCGCACGACCGCCAAACTGTAAGCGGAAGAACATATCGCTCCACATCTCGCAAACGAAGCCGTACTTGTCTGCAATCTCCAGAATTTTTTTGAGGTGGTCCATCATTACCTTGATGCCCTTCTCATATCCGTACTTGTCAAGCCACTTACCTCTGCCCACAAGGTGCGCCTCATCCATTCCGATATGTACCTTTCTGGACGTAAAATTCTTGGCAAGGGAAGCAAAAACCTTATCGAAAAGCTCTAACGTTTCGGGGTCGGACGCAAGCAAAATATCGTCTATATCCCTAATACGCTGAAATCTCTCCCATCTGAAAAGCTGATTTAAGTGCGCAAGCGTCTGAATACAGGGAACAAGCTCTATTTCGTAGCTTAAGCAATAATTATCAATTTCCTTAATCTCCTCAGCAGTATATCTTCCGCGCATATAGCCCCAGTACGGTTCGCCGTCCACCTCGTACGTATCCTCGGTGTAAAGCTGAAGCTGATTATAACCCATAAGCGCAAGATTGTCCACAACCGTCTTAAGATGCTCAACGGTTTTTACAG
Organism: Clostridia bacterium; assembly: GCA_017623455.1. GTDB lineage: Bacteria > Bacillota > Clostridia > Christensenellales > Pumilibacteraceae > RUG12826. The sequence continues at coordinate 43,784 of JAGAPA010000006.1, forward strand.
CGTTTCTCGAGCAGTCTATCATAATGCCAAGCTCGTTAAATCTACACTCAATCTCGGTATTCGTTTTCTTTTCGGGTTGAGAAAGATACGTCTTTAACGCATAGAAAAACTCGTACGTTTTTGCATACTTGATAGTTACCGCATTAAGCTCGGGCATAATCACGGTTTTATCCGCTCTCTCCGCCTTAACTACAACTCCGTCTGCATCCTCGGTTATGGAAAGCTGACGAGCTGACCTTAACACCTTTTGGTACAAAGACTCATCCAACTGTTTAAGATTAAGTTTCATAAAATTTTCTCCGTTCATATTTTAGGCTGTAGCTATGCCTTACTTATATTGTAGCACAACCCGTTTGCTAAAGCAAGGATTTTTTAAGTTTTTTAGCATATTTAACGCAAAACTGCATATGATAGACTTGAGGTGAATTATGCAAAGAACTATCGGTATTAAAAAATTCAATTCCGTTCTCACTTTTATTGCAATCGTGGGCGGAACAATGGTACTTGGCTTCATAGTGGGAATTTTGAGCGGTGCAACGGCAGGCTATACTTCTTACACCCGTCCTGCACTCACTCCGCCCGATATCGTGTTTTCCATAGTGTGGCCGGTACTGTATTTTATGATGGGCGTAAGCTGTTATATTGCGCTCAACTCAGCGCGCGACACGAAAACTCTGTACACGTTTGGGGCTTTATACATTATTCAGCTTGTCCTAAACTTAGTATGGCCGTTTATCTTTTTTACCTTGGACGCGTTTACTTTTTCGGCAATTATAAACTGCGTGCTTACAGGTAGCGTGCTTGCTCTTACCGTGCTTGCTTTTTCTATAAACAAGGTGTCGGGATTTATGCTTATACCCTACTTTTTGTGGTTGCTTTTTGCAATCTATCTCAACGTTGCCATTGCCGTTCTGAACTAAAAAACTCATATACGTTATAATGTTTTTGTGATAATTAAAAAACCGTTACGATCGCCTGCGTTTGACGTTCATAACGGTTTTATTTCTTTTTACGCCTTTTTTACGGGCTTGAAAGTTTTTTGAGAAACGGCTTTTATCCACGATTGCGTTTGCTCTTCTTCGGTAAACTTAAGGTCGGACAGTTCGTACTCTACGCCCAACTTTTCCGCCTTACTCTTGCCGAGCGGATGATACGGTTCTATATTGATTTCGCTTACACAGTCAAGCTCGTTAGCCAAATTTGCAATGCCCGAAAAATGCCCGTCAGTATCGTTTATACCGGGAATAATCGGACAGCGTAAAATTATCTGCTTTCCAATACCGTTTAGCAAACGAAGATTGCGAATAATTCTTTCGTTGCTCACTCCCGTATATTTTTTGTGTAGCTCTGCATCCGTGATCTTGTAGTCAAACAAGAATAAATCCACGTAAGAAGCTATCTCTCTTATTTTTTCCTCGCTCGTATATCCACACGTTTCCATTGCCGTATGCAAGCCTTCCTGCTTTGCTCTCTTTAATATCTCAAGCGAAAAATCATACTGCAACAGAGGCTCTCCGCCCGAAAGCGTAATACCGCCGTTTGACGTTTCATAAAATACCTTATCCTTCATTACTTCGTCAATAACTTCCTCTACGCTCTTTTCTTTACCTGCAATTTCTAAAGCTTCGTACAGACATTCTTCCTCGCATTTTCCACACACAATGCAGTTTTCTCTTTTTACGATATGCACGTTATTTTTGAATAAATGCACGTTTTTCGGGCATACGTTAGCGCATTTTCCGCACATAACGCATTTGTCCGCGCTGTACATAAGCTCCGGGAAAGCCTTTTTGGATTCGGGGTTATGACACCAAATACAAGACAGGGGGCAACCTTTTAAGAACACGGTCGTTCTTATTCCCGGGCCGTCGTTTACCGAAAACTTTTGGATATTGAACACTATTCCTTTCATATTTTCTCCGCGTAAAATTTTATACTTCTATTATAACAGTATTATCTCATAAAAACAATGATATTTCAATCACTTTTGTATTTTTCGATACAAAAATATCCACAGCTCGTCTAAAGTTGCGGATATTTGTTTTTTATACCGTTTTATTTTCCCACTTACCGCTATGCCAACGGATTATGTACAAAATTCCTCTCGTCCACTCGTCCACGATAAAAGCAATCCAACATCCGACCAATCCCCATCCGCAAACTATTGCAAACAGGTAAGATAGGAATACGGCGTTTACCCAGCACGAGATTATAGACACTACGGTACAGTACGTTACGTCGCCCACGGAGTTTAGCATAAACTGATTAGCGTGGTTTGTTCCGCGTCCAAGTTCTACTACTATATCGAGTAGGAAGATGGGCAAAATCAACGTCAGGTGGCTTGGGTTTCTGTCAAAAATCATGTATAGCGGTTCTCTGAAGAGGAATACGATAAGCGCGAATATAAAGTTAGCCATAAGCACTATCGTAAAGTTTTGCCTATACAGTCGCTTTGTCTTGTCGTACTCTCCCGCTCCCACAAGTCGTCCTGCCATAATACCGCCCGCGGTTGCAAAACTGTATCCAAGATAGGACACAAAACCGAAGATAGTATCACAGTACACCTTTACGTTTATATACGTTACGTCCAACATAGAAATTATGGAGGTGGTAAGGAGGGTGGACATCGCGTAAGAAAGTCCGGTAACACTTGCCGGAACGCCGATACGGAAAAGACGCTTTACGTACACAAAACTGAACTTTCTTCCTATCTTTATCTTGTTTTTGAAAATTACTACGCCGTAAGCAATCAAGCCCACCAAGGTTACGAAAATCGAGTTAATCGCGCAGTTGTAAATCATGGGTAAAAACGAGCCGAGCGGTGTATACACGAACGCCCACATAACGAGCGCAGAAAGAACACACGTTCCTATTCCTATAATAACGCTACTCGTTACCTTGCCGTACGCTGAAAGCATTCCGGAAAAACAGGACGAAACTACGGATATAAGCACGGCAATTTGTCGGAGCGAAAAATAAATCTTCGCGTTTGCCATAATTTCGCCCGTAAGATTCATCATGGAAAGCAACGGCTCTTGCAACGCTAACGATATTAGACAAACCACAACTCCCAAAACGACGTTACACACGATTGCGGTCATGGAAATATTGTTTATTACTTCTTTATCGTCGCGTCCTAACGCGTGCGCCAGTATTATGCTTAATCCCGCAGAGCCGAGAACACAAAAGTACAGCGTCGTTGTAATAATTCGGTTTGACGCATTCATTGCAGTAATAATCGTACTATCGTAGTTTGACAATATCGCGGTATTTATAGAGCCTAGCATATTGTTAACTATACATTGCAAAAACACGGGAAGCATTAGAGCGAACAAATTGAGTTTGCCATTCTTGTCTTGTAAAGTTATCAAACTTTTATCAAACAACTTAAACTTACCCTTCTTTCTTGGCGTGGAAGCCAAACTTTTATCAGATAATCTTGTCATAATGATAGCGAAAAACTCGCAAATTAAATAGTTGATATTTGTCCAACGTTTGTACCGAACAATAAATATTGTTCTTGCTCTTATTCTACTACACAAAAATTTAAATTTCAACTGTTTTTTAAAAAAAATATTGCTGTTTTTCACCGCAATTTTTTCCTGTTGCCTTATCTGAAAGCATAAAAAAGGCGCGCAGATAAACTTACTTAAAAAAGTAACCTCTGCTCGCCTAAAAATCAGTCGATATTCTAAAGCTTTTGCTTTTTACTCTTATCCAAGCGCAACCATGCTAAATACCAGAGCAAACAAAGCAACGGTTTCACAAAGACCGACAACCGTTATATACTGCGCAAAACCTTTGCCTGTTTCGGCTAAAGCGTCTGCACCTGCTGCGCCTGCCTTACCCTGAAAAATTGCAGATAAAGCCATAGCTATTGCCGATGCAATTCCAAGCCCAAATAAAAATGCAGGATCGGCGCCCGACGCTTTCATTTGTTGCATCAAAAGAAAACCGTAAATAGTTTGAGTGAGCGGTGCACCCGCAAAAACGGTAAGAATAAACGGCGCGGCTTTATTATTCATATAACACTTTTTCCAAGCGCCAATAGATGCTTGACCGGCGATACCTATTCCTATTGCCGAACCAAGCGCCGCAATACCCATTGTCAAAGCTGTTCCCAATAAACCTAAATTCATAATATTTCTCCTTTTAATCAATTTATTTCTTTAAATGGTTTAAATTTATGTCCGCTCCACGACATGTCTAAATGTGAAGAGAACTCTAACGTATTAAGTCGAATACCGTGGACAATAACAGACAGAATGTTTAATATCATATTCAGCCCGTGTCCAAACACCAACAGAAAAATAGCAAGCACCATAAACATAAAGTTTCCAAGTAGCGGTCCTGCCAAGGAATTTACCGTTGCAGATATTGCCGCTCCGGCAAGCCCGACAGCCCAAAGTCGTATATACGAAACGATGTCCGAAAATATGTTAACGACTCCAAGCAGTACCGATACTATCTTTTTGCAACTCTCGATAACAGAGCTTAGGATATTTCCCTTGTAATTTGAAAATACAAAACCAAGAACAAACCCTACGCCAATCAATACGATTGATACCGTCCCTATGGGGATTGAGCCGATTACCAACCCAAAGCTAAATACTTGAGCGTTAACGACAAAACTCAGCACTAAATAATATATACCGAGAAGCTGTAAGATAGCTCCTACGTCGCCCAATATTTTTATTGATCCCCTGTTTTTAACAGCGCATTTTATATGCGCCACCGTCAATTGTATCAACGCAAGAGAGAAACATACAATCTGCAAGTTCTGAGCAGTTGTAAGCCCGGCTTCACCGTTTGTCCAGAACGGATACCATATCTTATCGGCATACACGTTTGATATAAACGGAACGGATAAGCTTCTCAGCCATTCAGGCAAATCCTTTGGCGTCAGACCAAACCAGGTGCACGTGAGCATACCCCACACAACCGTCGAAAGCCCAAACAACCCTATAAGCAAAAACATTGGAGCTACTTTTTTGTGTTTAATAAGAGAGTATATTATCAAAATTGCCGCAATAGAGCAAATTATAAGACCATATCCGCCGTCCCCGAAAATTATACCGAAAAATATAAGTATAAAGGTCAAAAACCATCCGGATATATCATGCTCGAAATAGCCGGGCACTGTTCCTAGAAAGTCGGTTAAAGGATAGATAAGGCTTACAAACTTATTATTCTTTAGCTTTGTGGGAACGTTATCCTCTTCCGTTGGCTCTTCAACAAGCAGTCCCCACGAGTTGTTAGTCGCCTCTCGTTTTAACTTGTCAACGTTTTCTTTTTCGATATAGCCTTTAAGATAAGCAATGGAAAACGGTTGTTTCCCCACCGAGGATAAATCTTCCTCAGTCATGCCCGTTGCATAAGTTTCAAATTCAACTTCCTTTTCCTTGCTCGCTATTGCTTGTTTTATACTTTCTAAATAACAAGCGTTAGCCACTATATCCGCGTTTATTTTTTCGATGCGCGTGTTTAGATTAACAAGCTTTCGCCTCATTTCGTCCGTGGAAGTTTGAGGCAGAACCAAACGGTACGCACTTATGGATGAAATTTCACTCTCCTCTTTTCCGTCGGATTTTACCAACGCAAATCTGACGGTAGACCTATTAGCGCTAAGACGAACGGTGACGGCTTTTGAGGAAATTAATTTATATTCGGCTTTCGGTGTTTCGTAAAACTCCAGTTCTACGCCTTTCGCTTTTAATTCATTAATACCGTCAAGGTCAATCTCACCCCATTTTTTTAATCGATCAAGCTCTGATACGAGTATGATTTTTTCTGCCTGACACTGCTTTTTTTCTTCTTCAAGATTTTTAACCAGCTTTACTACGGACAACGCTTCCTCAGCGCTTACGTTTTTTTGTTCAAGCTTTTTATTTTTTCCTATTACAAATACAGACCCCTCAAGCAAAGCAATTTGCTCTTCAAGCTCGGCAAGCTTTTCTCCCGAACCCTCGGAAATTTCAACGTGCACCGTTCCCAATTTACGAAGCTTTTTTAGCGCATCCTGTTTTTTGTCTGCAGGAATAATTAAAGACACCTTACTCATTGGTACTATCATAACGTATAATCCTCCTCAACGGGATTTTGAACGTTGCTATCGGCAATTTTCCGCTTGGATATTTTGGAGCGGACTACGGCGCTTACCTGCTGATCTGCCATATAAACAGATATCTTCCTGATATTTTCCTTTGCTTCGGGAATTTTAACCTTTTCAAACAGGTTAACTCTTTGGGTCGTAACTCGCAATTCTTTTTCTAAAAGCCTGACTTGTTCGTCTAACACTTCAGCCTCCAGATCAAGTAATATAGCCTTTTCCACGTGTTTTGCGGCAATATCCACCCAAAGCGGAGTCTTGTATAAATCGTAATCCCCGTACGAAAAATCAGCGCCCTCAAACGTTGGAATATCAACGCCTGCAATATTACTTCTGCCTTTACGGATATTGCTGACAGTAATTATATCCTTTTGAAAAGCGTCCTTTTCGCTAAATACGGCAATCCAATTTCTAAAGCCCAATTCGACTTCTTCTCTTCTTTTTCTTACCGCCCTTGCTTTTGCTTCGATAACGTGTATTTCAGTATAAAGTTGCTGTTTTTTTAACGTTAGTGTAGGCAAATATCTGCGGTACATTTTAAGCGAGTCCTTTTGAACCTTAAGCTCGTTTTTAGTCAGTTTGATTTTTGCCAAAATTACAGCCCTCCTTATTTGTTCGGCCAGAATTCATTCATAAGGTCCGACTTAATTCCGGTTTCTTCTCTACTGAAACATTCCGCCAGTATATCCCAACCCAAATCAAGCGCTTGCTCAAGCGTAAGATTAACTGACAACGACATTAATTTGTTTTCAAAAAGCTCTCCGTATCTTAACAGCTTCTCATCCCATTTACTCATCGAAAAACCCATATTTTTCTTTTCTAACGTATCCTTGTACGAGGAATACATACGAATCATTGCGTCCATAAGCGCTCTGTGGTCTTTTCGGGTTTTCCCGTTTACGTTTTGCTTAAGTCTGGACAAAGAACCAAAAGGCTCTATACGTCCGCCCTTGAGGTAGTACTGTCCCTCGGTAATATATCCGGTATTATCGGGAACAGGATGAGTTACGTCATCGCCGGGCATGGTGGTAACCGCCAAAACCGTAATCGAACCGGAATCCGCAAAGTCAACTGCCTTTTCATAACGAGAAGCAAGCTGAGAATAAAGATCTCCCGGATAGCCACGATTAGAAGGAACCTGCTCTTGCGTTATCGCAATCTCCTTCATTGCGTCCGCAAAGTTAGTCATATCAGTAAGAAGAACCAACACGTCCTTGTTTTGCAGAGCAAACTGTTCTGCTACAGCCAACGACATATCCGGAATCATCATACACTCAACAGTCGGATCGGAAGCCGTGTGTATAAACATAACGGTTTTACTTAATGCTCCGCCTTTGGAAAGCGCATCCTTAAAATACAAAAAATCGTCATATTTCAGACCCATACCGCCAAGCACGATAACGTCTGCCTCTGCCTGCATTGCTATACGGGCAAGAAGCTGATTGTACGGTTCTCCCGAAATAGAGAAAATCGGTAGCTTTTGCGACACCACTAACGTATTAAACATATCTATCATTGGAATATTCGTTCTAAGCATTCTATTTGCAAGAATACGTTTGGTGGGATTTACCGACGGACCGCCTATCGCTTTCAAATTTTCGGTAAGAGCAGGCCCTTTATCTCTGGGCTCGCCTGAACCGTTGAAAATACGACCTAACAAGTCTTCGCTAAACGACACTCGCATTTCGTGACCGAGAAAACGTACCTCGTCCCCGGTAGACACACCTTGCCCTCCTGCAAATATCTGAAGAGAAACGATATCCCCCTCTATTTTATTGACCTGAGCCAATGATTTTCCAAAACGCGTGCTGATTTGCGCCAATTCTTTATACTGAACACCATTTGCCTTAACGGTAATAACGTTACCTACAATTGATTCTATTCGATTATATACCTTACCCACTATTGCACACCGTCCTTTAATAGTTCTTCAATAGGTTGAGCCAATTTGCCTTTCTTACTCAAATAAAGATTATTGATTTCTGTTTCCGTTTTCTTAAATTCCTCATTGCCAAACTCAGCATAATTCCAGTCAATAAACTTCTGACGCATACTGTTAAAGAAAGAACGCGCTTCATCTTTATTTTCAATACTGTAACTACTGCCCAAAATACGTATCAACCTATCCGTAACGTATCGCTGTCTTTCGGTACCGCAGTTTGCGTCTACCAAATCAAAGGAATTCTGTTGCAGATAAACCGCATCAAGCATTTCGGATTTTAAGTACGTAATGTAATCAATCAAAGTCGTTCCGTCCTCGCCGATAACTTTCATCATAGCAGACGTTTCATAACCCTGTTGCAAAATACTCTTGCAAAAATCTAATTTCTCGACGTCTATAACGCTTTTGTATTTTGACCAAGAAATAAGCGGATCGATTGCAGGATATTTTCTTGCATCCGAACGCTCGCGTGAAAGACCGTGGAAAGCGCCTACTACCTTTAACGTCGCCTGCGTTACAGGCTCTTCAAAGTTTCCGCCTGCAGGGGATACCGTTCCTCCTATGGTAACGGAACCGGTGCTTCCGTCCGGCAAGCGCACGTACCCGGCCCTTTCGTAAAATGCGGCAATATAAGATTCAAGATAGGCAGGGAATGCCTCTTCTCCCGGAATTTCTTCAAGTCTTCCCGACATCTCTCGAAGCGCTTGAGCCCAACGGGACGTGGAGTCAGCCAAAAGCAGAACGTGAAGTCCCATCTGACGATAATATTCTGCAAGGGTTACCGAAGTATACACCGACGCTTCACGTGACGCAACGGGCATTGACGACGTATTACAAATTATAATAGTTCGCTCCATTAACGAGCGGTTTGTCTTGGGATCGATAAGCTCCGGAAATTCCGTCAACGTTTCGACAACTTCACCTGCGCGTTCACCGCACGCAGCAATAATAACGATATCCACGTCGGCATATTTTGACGTTGTGTGCTGTAAAACCGTTTTGCCTGCGCCAAACGGACCGGGCGTACAATAAGTACCGCCCTTTGCCACAGGAAAGAAAGAATCGACCAAACGCACCTTAGTTTCCATAGTTTCAACAGGCGCTAACCTCTCGCTATAACATTTTACCGCGCGTTTTACGGGCCATTTGAACGACATGGTCAGAGGAACTTCCCGTCCGCGACCATCAACCAAAACAGCAACCGTTTCCTTTACCGTATATTCGCCCTTTGCCACAATAGATTTTACCGTGTAGCTGCCAAGCAGATAAAACGGAACGAAAATTTTATGCAGAAACGAACTTTCGGGAACAGTTCCAATATATTCGCCTGCACGTACTACATCCCCCACCTTGGCAGTAGGCGTAAACTCCCACTTCTTTTCATAATTCAATCCGTCGGCATAAATTCCTCTTTCTAAAAACCATCCTGCTCTCTCCGCCAAAACCGGAAGCGGATTTTGCAGTCCGTCATATATTTGCCCAAGCAAACCGGGACCAAGCTCCGCCGACAACATTTCTCCGGTAAATTCTACTGCATCACCGCATTTTATGCCGTTGGTCATCTCATAAACCTGTATTTGCGCAACGTTTCCACGAATACGTATAACCTCGCTTTTTAATATCGCATCGTCAACTTTTACGTAACATATTTCATTCATGGAAACAACGCCTTTAAATTCCACGGATATCAAATTTCCGTTAACACTTACTACTTTTCCTGTATTTTCGGTCATCACACAGCCTCCGTCTTATTTCCATTCAAAATGGAATTATACACATTTTTATACATAATTTCTCCATCACTCACGTTAAACTGCCTTATGCGTTGGAGAAGCTTTAGTCTAAGATAATAATAATAAATAAAGTCCTCGGAAAAAGAATCCATTGGTCTTAGGCTTTCCAAAAATTTCAAACGGTGCTCGGTAAGAAATTTTTCCGCCTCTAAAGGATTTTGAATTTCTGTAGCTTCAGTTGCTACCTTTATAAGCTCGGCGGATAAGACTTCGTTTTGTAAGTTAAATGTCTTTTTCATTTTCTCCGCGCGAATCTTCGCCAACGATATCCTTAAATTACGCTCTCCTTCGTTCCACGCCTCAATTAAAGCAGACTTTGATTTTATCGGGATTAACGGTGGAATAAGCGTTATGCCGTGTAATTCGTTTTTTATTTTGCTTTTCAACACATTTTCGCACAACGCCATAAACCCCTCTTCCGTAATAGGCAAAGGCATATTATCGCTTATCCCGTCCAACGACGGCAACTGCGCAATCAAATAGTATTCTGCCATAACTATTCCGCCTCTTTCATCAACTTAGTAACCTTAGGACTCAGATAATTTGAAAGCATTTCAACCACCGCTTCCTTAGAATAGTCGTAAAAAACCGCTCCGTCATTGACGGCAATACGAAAACCTTCGGTAAAATTATCATTCGCTTTTAATATAACGCCTTTACGTATTCTTTCTTTAAGCGCAGAAGCCAAAGCTTTTTCCAAACGTTCTACATCATCGCTGTTAAGTATTACGGTCAAACTCTGCGTTTCGGGAACACTCGACCACTTCTCAACGACGTCAACGATAATTTTTTCGAGCAATTGCGAAGAATATACCGCATCAACTTTTTCGCCAATAATCGCGTCAAGCTCGCGCGCAACGCTTTCTCTGAAGGAAATCAACAAATTGCGACCTGCTTGACGGATGGCGTCCTCGCTTGCTCTAACCATACGCATACTTTCGTTTTTAGAATCGCTTACAATTTTATCAGCCGTAGTTTTCGCATCTGCAATAATTTTTTCAGCTTCCGCTTTTGCATTTTTAAGTATGGCTTCCGCCTCCACTTCTGCAACTTTCACGCCATCATTTTTAATCTTGTCAATAAGTTCTTGTAATTGAATTTCCATATTGCTATCTCCTTTTATTTAATTATTCTAATTTTCAGCTCTCCAAAACAAATACAACGTCACTTAATATAATGAAATGAGTTTTTTTAGCAAGCACATTGCCGTATCAGGCAATACTATTATATCCTCAAAAAGACAAAAGGAACCAACATCCTCTGCAGACAGCTGGTTCCTTAAATATTATTGATATTATACACTATTTTAATTTACCTTGTCAATCGTTTTAATTATTTTTATTATAATCAACAGCTGTTTTTGACAGCAATTTTTTCCTATTATTTGTTCTATTTAAAAATTTTTTAAATATGTAAAAAAATATTGACTCTCCCCTAAGGTTATGGTTTATAATAAATATACATCTGTAAGAAAGGAGATATTTATGCTAAAAATCGGTCAATTTTCTAAGCTTGCCAAAGTTACCATAAAAACACTAAGATATTATGATAAAATAGGTTTACTTAAACCTGCAATGGTAGAATCGTCTTCGTCTTATAGATATTATTCCGAAAGTCAGCTTCAAACCGTGGCTTTAATTTCATCATATAAATCAGCAGGGCTTTCTAACGATCTTATTCTTAAACTTCTCAACCATAGCGAGAACAAGCTTGAACTTTTAGAAAAACAAAAACAACTGCTTATAGAACAAGAAAACAATATCAAACAAGCAATATTACGTATTGACGAGCTTATTAACAAAAAAGAACAGCCTTATAATGCCGAAATTAAGCGCATTGACAAAAGATTGGTATACCGTTGTCGTGGTTACGTTTCGTCCATCGAAAAAATCCACGATTTTATCAAAAACTGCGCCGACGAGTTTTTTAGGAGCAATCCCGACGTTAAATTTTCAGACCCCGACTACTGTTGCGCAATCTACCCCGACGACAGATATAGAAAAGATAATATTTTTGTAGAATATGCACAGTCGGTGGATAGAGTGGGAAAAGACACCGATATTCTCAAGTTTTCGGAAATTGAACCTATTACTGCAATAAGCGTATTTCACTACGGCGATTATAAATCTCTCCCCAACGCATACATTTTTGCTGTAAACTGGGCAAGAGAACACGGCTATCAGCTTTGTGGCGAGCCTAGAGAACGCTATATAAACGGAGCGTGGAACGTAGACGACGTTTCAAAATGGCTTACCGAACTTCAGCTTCCTATAAAGGAGTAACTCAATGATCTATTATTTTTTACTTGCAGGCTCTATAATTCTTACGGTTTGCAAAAGTTCTTTATACAACGTGTACGCAAAAAAAGCAAATCCGTCTTTACCCACAACTTTTATATTCAACGCTCTAAGTTATGGAGTTGCAGGTATAATAGCCTTTATAACTACGCTTTTTAGCAACTTTTCCATATCAATTCCCACCGTCATTTGCGCTTTATTTTATGCAATAATTGTAGTTTCGCTACAAACGGTTTCTATTGTTTCGATGAAAGTCGGCTCTATGTCAACTACTGCCATTTGCGTTATGTACGGAATGATTATTCCATCACTAGCCGGCCCTATTTTTTGGAAAGAAAACATAGGCGCTTTGCAAATAGTAGGTATTTGCATTATGGTTGCATCACTTTGGTTACTAAAAGATACGCCAAAAGAAGGTCAAGAAAAATCCAAGTCGCTTAAAAGCTTAGCGCTAGCGCTTGTTGCGTTCGTTCTTTCAGGAATGGCTGGCGTTATGGAAAAAATTCACCAAAGCACGGACGGAAAAAGCGAAAAAACTACGTTTGTACTAGTTGCTTGCCTATTTATGTTAGCGTTTTCCATTATTGCCTATTTTATCATAAAAACAAAAGAACGCGAAAAACGCATAATCCCCAAAGTCTTATATCCCTTTAGCTCTATTTCCGGCTTGATAGTCGGTTTTTATTCCATCATAAACCTTACCTTAGCAGGAGCTTTAGACAGTATGATATACTACCCCATCGCAAACGGTGGAGCTATGCTTCTTACGGTTATCATATCACTATGCATATTCAAAGAACGCGCAAACGTATCGAAAATTATTGGTATGACGCTAGGATTGTGTGGAATATTACTACTAAGCTTGCCTATATAAAACAATATAAGGAGATTTATTATGGAAAACTTAAAACTCTACGGTGACGGCATTCACGACGATACCCTTGCAATACAAGCTCTTTTAGATAAACGTGGATTAGTTGAGCTACCAGACGGATATTATATCATCACAAAACCACTTATTATTCACGATGACACGCATTTTAAGCTCTCTCCTTTAGCAACGCTACGTCTTGGCGATGGCGCAAACTGCTCACTTTTGGACAACGACGGACTTTATACCGACATTTCCAACAAGAATATTACTATCGAAGGTGGTATTTGGGACGGAAACCACAAGGCTCAGCAACGTCAAAAAATTCCTAACGAGGGATGCGGTGGCGACAAGAACGAAGACAAGCCTTGCGATAAACAAGTTTATATATCCAATATCTATACGGTATTTATGATACGTCTTATCCACTCCGTTCACCTTACCGTAAAAAACGTAACCTTCAAAAACCCCACGTCCTACGCTATTCACATTGCTAACGCAAAATACTTTAACGTAGAAAACGTGTTTTTAGACTATGACCTAAGCAAGCCTAATATGGACGGCGTTCATATTCAAGGCCCTGCTCGTTTTGGTAAAATCCACAATATTTTCGGCAACGCCAACGATGACCACGTGGCTCTTTGCGCAAACGGAACGATAAGAAGCGAAATTACTAGGGGCGATATTGAAGACGTTGATATAGACGGCGTTTACTGCGATAACGGATATACTGGAGTACGACTTCTTTCTCGTGGAGATACAATAAGAAATATCAGTATTAACAATATTCACGGCGAATTTAGATACTACGCTATTTCGTTTACTCACCACTATCCGCTCCGCGACGATATGCCCGTGTTACTCGAAAACGTACGTATTTCCAACGTCTTTGCATCAAAAAGCAGGGCTGTAAACGTCAAGGAAGAACACAAATATAACCTTAATCACGGAGCTTTAATTTGGTTTGAAAACGGCGTAAATTGTTATAACGTAAATATCGAAAACGTTTATCGAAACGAAAGAAACCTTACTACAAGCGCTCCCACTATTCGCATTAGCGAAACGGCAAACGTAAACAATCTTACTATACGCAACCTTAACAACGACTTTAAGGGTAGAGATCTTGTGTCTATCGAAAACTTAAGTAGCTCAAAGTACGAACTAAACTAATAATCTATAATATAAAAAATTGCAGACTGCTCAATTTCACGTCTGCAATTTTTTGTTTGATTTTTATATTAACAAATTAAGCCAAATAACTCATATTGGGGGGTGCGCCTTTGCACTAGTTTAGTTATTTTCTCAACTATCGCTAAAGTACATTGTAGTCTTATATCTATCTCTTAGTTAAATAACTCTTATTGACCGTGGGGTCTGCCCCACTTTTAGTTAGTTATTTTCTCAACTACCACCAAAGCACTTTCTTTAGCCATATATCTATCTCTAAGTTAAATAACTCTTATTGACCGTGGGGTCTGCCTGCGCTTTTAGTTGTTTTTTCAACTACCGACAAAGTACATTGTAGTCTTATATCTATCTCTTAGTCAAATAACTCATATTGGGGGTGCGCCTTCGCACTATTTTAGGTTGAGCGACATAATAAGCACGTTGATATCGGCAGGAGTTACTCCGCTAATTCTGCTTGCTTGTCCAATAGATAACGGGTGAATCTTGTTTAGCTTTTCTCTTGCTTCAAGCCTAAGTCCCGAAATGGTCGAATAATCGATATCGCTTGGGAGCGGACTGTTTTCGAGCTTCTTTTGGTCAGCTCTTGCCTTTTCCGCTCTTGCAAGGTATCCCTCGTACTTAACCTCGGTAAAAATCTGTTCGATAACGTCAGGCTCAAACTCACGGAAAGTATCGAAATACTCGTTGTACAGCTTTTTGCTTATATTCGCTCTGCGCAAAACTTCACGAACGGTAAGCGAACGGTAAGGCACGTTCTCGCCAGCTTCTACGAACATTTCTTCAAGCTCTTTGGGCTTTTTAAGTTCGTCAAGCTTTGCTCTTGCCTTTTCAAGCCCCTTAATCTTTTTGAGGTACTTTCTGTATCTCTTATCGTCTACAAGCCCTGCCTTTCTGCCAATCTCTGTAAGACGCATATCCGCATTGTCCTGACGAAGGGAAAGCCTAAACTCCGCGCGCGACGTCATCATACGGTACGGCTCGTTAGTTCCCTCCGTTACAAGATCGTCTATAAGCACGCCTATATACGAATTATCTCGGGTAAACACGAGCTTTTCCTTGCCACGAATGGAAAGCGATGCGTTAAGACCTGCAACCAAGCCCTGAGCCGCCGCCTCTTCGTATCCACTCGTTCCGTTAATCTGTCCTGCAAAGAACAAGTTTTTATACCGCTTACTCTCAAGCGTGGGATAAAGCTCCAACGGATCAATACAATCATACTCAATCGCGTACGCGTCACGCATAATCTGTACGTTTTCAAAACCGCTTATAGTTCGGTACAGCTCGTACTGAACGGATGCAGGAAGCGAAGTGGATATACCTTGCACGTACATCTCTGCCGTTCCGTCGCCCTCCGGCTCTAAAAAGAACTGATGACGCTCCTTATCCGCAAATCGTACCACCTTATCCTCAATGGACGGACAATACCTCGGTCCTACTCCGTCAATAAGCCCGGCATACTTGGGCGCCAAGTGCAAATTGTCACGAATTACCGTATGCGTATCGCCGTTTGTGTAACCAAGCCAACAAACCCGATCCGCTTTTCTTATCTTTTTCTGATTGCTCATAACCGAGAACGAATATATATCTTTTTCGCCCTCCTGCACCTCAAGCTTACTAAGATCAATCGAATTTTTATGCACTCTTGCAGGCGTTCCCGTCTTAAATCTTCTTATCTCAAAACCAAGCGAAGCAAGCGAATCGGATAGGTAGTTGGACCTCGTGAAGGACACGGGTCCCTTGTCTTCCATGCTTTCGCCAATAATAATGGTAGACTTAAGATAAACACCGCACGCAAGTATTACGGTTTTTGCATAATAACAAAGTCCAAGTATGGTTTTTACACCTTTTATCTCACCGTTCTCCACTAAAATCTCCTTAACCTCGCCCTGACGAAGCGTTAAGTTTTCAGTGTTTTCTAAAATAGACTTCATATTCTTGTGATACTTATACTTGTCTATCTGCGCGCGTAACGAATGTACGGCAGGCCCTTTTGAGGAGTTAAGCATCCTTAGCTGTGTAAGCGATTCGTCCGCCGTAATTCCCATCTGTCCGCCAAGCGCGTCAATCTCGCGCACAAGGTGTCCTTTCGCAGTTCCTCCAATGCTCGGATTGCAGGCAAGATAACCAATATTATCCAACGTAATGGAAAAAATTATCGTTCTGCATCCCGTCCTCGCAAGAGCAAGCGCCGCCTCTATTCCGGCATGTCCCGCTCCTACCACTATCGCGTCATAATTAAAATCTTGTTCGTTAAAACTCATAGTTGTTTTCCTAACTCTGATATAATAAAAATACTAAAATTATCATTGCAAACACAGTAGGTGTGTCAATCTCTAAATTTAAATTACAATATAAATAAAGCTTTAAGCCTACCCGTCTTTTTACTAACCTTCCAATTCCATACCCGATAAAACTTTAAGCTTAGCTGAATAACAATATCGGGGGTGCGCCTGCTAATTAAACTCGTATTGTCACCCCAAACCCAAAGCACTCACTACACCTGTTCTTTAAGCTTAGCTGAATAACAATATCGGGGGTGCGCCTGCTAATTAAACTCGT
>JAGAPA010000072.1 GCA_017623455.1 Clostridia bacterium
ACTTTGTTGCGCCTGCGCCGTTACAAGCTACTACGCTAAAGCAAAGAGCCAAAGTGAGGATAACGGTTAATAATATACTTCTGAATCTTTTCATATTATTTTATCCTCCTTTTATTCTACGTCTTTACCCATGATATAGATTTCGGAAAGCTTAACGATGTTTCTTCCCAAAGTCGTATCAATCTTATCGTCTGCGCTTACCGTAATAATAATCTCGCTTACGGTAATATCGTAGAAGTTAGCCATTGCGGATCCGCCCTTTCTCATTCTGAAATTGCTTATATCCCATCCGTAAGGATCAGCCTTAAGATCCTTTATGTAGCAGTAATCGTTGTATGCTGCACCCTCGGGATACCATTCGGGTTTTTGCGCAAGCTTGAATACGATGGACTTAACCTGAGTAAATCCGTACTCGTATTCTCTACTGTTGTAAATCATTATATTGCGAATCGTCTTGGGGTTATCCCAGGATATCTTAAGCTTGATCTGCTTAGCTTCGGGATCGCCTGCAACCTCGAAGTCGGTAGTCCACTGCTGATAGGTGAACATTTCGTCGTTTGCATACTTCAAAGTTTCCTGATCGCCGTAGATAAGCTCCAAATGCACGTCCTCGTCATCGGCAACGTTTCCAAGTCCATCGGGAAGCGCAACCTCGGGGAGGGGCTGAAGCGAGTGGGTGGGTCCGTTACCGTAAAGCATGGGAACTACTATGTCCTCTCTGTATACCTCGGTAGCGTCCGCTCCGTAGTAATCGGAGTTGTTGCAATCGATAAATCTATCTCTTATCCATTCCTCGGTTACCTCAAAGTCGTCGTTTGCTTCATCTTTTTCATCGACTTTCTTGTTTCCCCTGATATTTTCTTCCTCTTCTTCCTTAAGATCCTTTGCAATCTGGTTATCGATAAAGTCGCCGAAGGTAAGACCGTCATATTCGTGCCATACCATCTTATCGAAGCCGATAGCACGGCCAAGGAAGTTTCCGTTGGCATCATTGTTATTTACGGGGTTGTAGAAGCAATGATATACGGCGTAAAGCTCTTCGCCTGCCCATACGAACGAATGGTGTCCGCAACCTGCCATATAGTCGCCGTTATCAAATTTATCAAGACCCAAAGTGGGGCTGTAATCGGGAAGCTTTATAAACGGGCCGTAAGGATTGTTTGCAATTGCAAGGTACAACGAGTAGTTTCTGCTACCAAGTCCAAAGGGCGAATACGTCATATAGTACCAGCCGTCCTTTTCGATAACGAAAGTACCTTCGTTGATTGTTCCCTCGGATGCTCTACCCATATAATATCCCTGAACACCGTTTATAGCAAATGCTTTTCTCTCGCCTCTTGTGTTGGTAACGTAAGTTCCGTCGCCCTTGGGAGTATGAGTGATATAATACTGCGTGTCTGCAGATTCGCCGTCGTTATAAATAATAGAATACGAAGCGGAAGATACGTGAGTCAAGCTGTCCCAATCGGGAGTTACCCAGTCCTTCATGTGGATTACCCATACGTGGTTACCTTCAATTACCGAAGAGGTGTGCTGAGAGAAATACATGTAAATCTCGCCCTTGCTGTTAACTACGGGGTTAATATCGATACACGGCCAAATACCACGATCTTCAATCCACCAGTGAGGATAAGCTTCCTTGATTTTTTCGTGATAATATCCGAAGTTTAAGGGCATAGTCGTCTTTCTAACCGAGTGACCGTTAAGGTTCAAGAATTCGTTGTTCTTGTATTCGGTAAGGTATACGTCCTTTTCTCCCTCTCTGCCAATATCGTCAAGAAGGTCTTCACGGTACAGAGCCATCTCTTTAGCGTTATCGCCTTCGCCTACGGTTACAGTCTTTACAGAGCCGTCTGCATTATACTGAGCAAGGTTCTGATAGTACTCCTCGGCAGTAATGAAACGGTATGGTCCTATGGGGCTTGGCGAAACTGCAATAAGCAGGTTCATCAAATCCCATTTTTCCTGAACGTATCCGAAATATCCCGTGGTGTCGGGGTTATATTCGGTGT
This sequence comes from Clostridia bacterium, assembly GCA_017623455.1. Lineage (GTDB taxonomy): Bacteria > Bacillota > Clostridia > Christensenellales > Pumilibacteraceae > RUG12826. The sequence continues at coordinate 2,013 of JAGAPA010000072.1, forward strand.
TTTCGTTTCCGCTCTTACTGTTTGTGGAAGCGCATACTACGTAAAGTCCGGTAATGGGGTCACGGTTGAACTCCGGCGCCCAGCAGTTTTGCGCATAGCTTGCGTACCATCCGTCTGCCTCCGCCATAATAGCGTGATTATCTATTTCTCCAGCCTCTACCCAGTCGTTAAGATCGGTAGAGGTTCTGAGCATATACAAACCGTAAACCGCCGTAGGATATTTCTGCTTTGTTCTTGCTGTCAAATTTGTTCCCGTTGCACCTGTGGTTACTACGTAAAATCTGTTAGCGTATCTTTCTTTCCAGTATTCCCACGTTCCGTTCTCTGCCTCGAAAGCCGCTTCGCTGAAATTCTTGCCTTGCTTTTCCATTTCGCGGTACTTAAGCTTGGTATAAGAATCCAACGCGTCTTCTTCCGACACAAACAATGCTCCGGGATCCGCTCCCGTAGCTCTCTGATCGTTGAGATGGTAGTACTTAGAATCGTAGATATTAACCTGCGTCTTATCATTGTCTACCAAACCGGCATCGTGTGAAAGCTCGAAACCTGCGGTAAGTCCTATCTGTTCGGTTTCTGTTCCCGTGGTTACTTGACTGTCAGAGCCTGCAGAAGGCGCTTTAACCGAATAAGAGGGGTTTGCAGCGCATCCCGTAAGCGACGCAAGAGCCATAGCAAGCGCAAGAGCCGAAGTCGTCAGGACTTTAAGAAATTTTTTCATAATCTCTCTTTTCTCCTTATTTTATTTTTTTTCTTTGGCTATGTCACAACAAATGGTTGATAAATATTATTATGTTTTGACGAGAAAAACACAAGAAAGACGAGTGTTCTTGTAAGGGCGCATACTTGCAAAGTCTGTAACCGAACAAAACACGCTGTATTTCGTAGTGGCTTTTCCGTCAAATATCAACCTACTGTTGCGACTGAGCCTTTTATTATAATCGTTCAACCCATTTTCCACGCGGGCGGCGAAACCGAATTGGAAAACGAGCTAACAAAATATAACCGAATTGATTTTCTTCGTTATACTAAAAGTATAACAGAACTGATTATTTGCATTATACTAAAAGTATAACACTAAAAACGGCTTGTTGTCCATAACTAAATTGTTTTATTTTAAGAAAAAACATAACAAAGTTGCTTATTTGAAACTTCCACACATTCAGACTGCTTCATATTATAAACAATTATAACTGTTAGCAATAGCATTAAAACACTCAGAAACGATAATACATCTTAATAGCGCCGTTTCGTTACATCATCTTCCCTGTAAACGGACAAAACCTTATTTTAATTTGAGTAACTATATTATATCAAATAATTCATATTTTGGCAAGCGTAAAAAGGACTAAATTCTTTATATAATATGAAACTTTTCGGTAATTTTATAAATATAATTACTTTGTCAAAATTATAAAAGCGGATTAATATAAAAAATCGCCTCTCCCCAATAGTTAAGGGAAAGGCGATCTTGTTTTAAGATATTTAATTAAAATACTTTGCAACTTCGCTTGCATCGTTTGTCATGGACGTATTCTTAAAGCCTGCGCTGTTAAGATGACCTTCTACCTGCGTATTGATGCACGTAGAGTAGCCCACGACAATCTGTTTGTCAGCTTTTCCGCCAAACGTATTAGCCAAAATCGCGCCAACCGCCGTTTTTTGAGCATCCGAAACAAACAGAGAACCGCTCTCGTTTATTATGGAATATCCGCTCTCGTTAAGCGTCATGTAGTACACGTTATCAACGTAAACTTTAAGCGTCGTACCCTTTCTTGCAACGGTGAGAGTATGCTCCGTATCCTCTTGCGAAGACGTCGAATAGAAATAATTGCCATCAAATCTCGGTTCTATCATTTTGTTCTGATCGTACGAACCGCTATATACTCTAAATCCGTTATTCCACATCTGAATGGCAAACCTATTGGTTCCGTCGCTGAACGTTACGCCCGTACAATTATCCTTGGCATAATAAATACTGTTCGGGTTTCCGCTCATAATAACCGTCGTGCTGAACACGAAATCTCCGCTTGTAAGGGTTGCTGGAACCCACGCGTGTTGCTGAACGCGCGCAGGCGCCGTATACGCGCCGTCCGATCTCAGACCTTGCTCACCCATATGATACGCTACGTCGAGATTTTTTCCGTTGACCGCCACAGCTCCTACTTTGAGAACGTCGAGCACAAGAGCAATTTCGTCGTTTGACGTCGCGCTTATAACTGCTTTTACAGATTTGCTCGTTGCAAGCTCACTGTCCGCCCACACTTCAAACTCGCCCTCGCGAATACTAACCGTAACGTATCCGTTTTCGTCAGCGGTCAAGTTCTTAAACTCATACGTTCTGCCGTCTGTCAGCTTTGCGATAACGTCAAAGGGTGCTTCGCGCGTATTCGTTACCTTGAATTTCTTTTCAACCGTCGCGTATTCTTTTTCAAACGCAACCTCGACGTTTGTTACCTTTTCTTTGATCTTATAAACGGCTTCGTTGTTGTTTACAGGCACGAAATCTCCGTTTATTTTAAGGTACGCAACCACGTTCCCTTGTGTTGGAGAAAGCTTGAATTTTACCGAATCGCCGAATACGTATTGCGTTTTTCCGTCAATTACAGTTCCGCCCTCCACACTTACCTTACCACTTTCCTCTCCGCTTACATTAGCTACAAAAAGGTTTGTAACGATATCTTGAGGAATCGTGGAAGAGGTTATTTTTTCAGCTTTTACGTTCCAGATATAGTAGTGATTGTTCGTTCCGTTGGTAGAATAGAACAACAGTCCCGCCGTTCCCACAACACTGCTTTCGTAGGTGTAAACGGTGGTCCATTCGCTGTCCGACGCACTCTTGTAATACATCACGTACAAATTGCCTCTGCGCACGATTCTGAAATCCGCCCTCTCGCCGTAAGCGGATGCGATATTGTAAGGCATAAGACCGAACTCCTGAATCTTGCTGTTCCAGCCCTTTACGGTAATAATACGCACGCCGTTTCTGAAGAACAGGAAGCTTTCGTTACCCATTGCCGTTCTTACGTTTATGCCGATTGCAGGATCGGGCTCGTTATCCCTATCTTCGTACTTGCTTCTTACAAGCGAATACGTAACGTCGAAATCATCGTACGTTCTGTCGTTGATTGCCATATAATGGTCGCCTGACGTAACGTTAACGTCGGCATACACTCCCTCTATTTCGGTGAGAGGATCTACGTCGTAACCAAGCGAAATACCGTTATTTGTGGACGCATACTGCGTTCCTTTTACCTTTCCACCCAATATGGACGGGTACAACTGAACGGTTCCCACGTCCTTTTCTCCGCTTTGCGTAGACATTGCGGAATAAACGGGCGCTACGTATCCGGGCACGTTAAACGATATAGCTAACTTTGCTGACGCAGGCACGCCCACGGCAAACGTTCCATCCTCGCCCGTAGTAAATGCAATAACACTGCCGTCTTGCATCGTTACCGTTCCCTCGCACTTGCCTTGCGCACCTTCCACTCTTCCTATCACTGTACAAATATTAAGAATGTTACCGCTGATAACAAGCTCACCGCTTGCGGTTGTGGGAAGAGTAAAGTTTGCTGTTGGATTTTGATCGGTAAGAATTACGGAGCCGTAAGATCCAATCGATACGGAATATCCCACGCCTGCATACGCATGCTCACTAAGAGAAAGAGTAAGTGTTGTTCCGGCAAGAGCAAGATTTTCATTTTCAACGGACAAGCCGTCCACGTTGATATAGCACTTGCTGTAATCCGCGTCGCCGTTTTCATCCCAATCGTACAACGAGTCGTCACACGAAACGGGAAGAGCAATACGTTCTTTTGCAATAGCTATCGCATCCATTCCCACTCTTATCTCGTAGTCGGAGTATTTGATTTTACCGTAGAATGCAATCGTTGCCTGCACTCCAATCGCGCAGTCACCCTCGAATTCTCTGTCTAAAACTATATGTCCCATATACTTTCCGTTGATCCAAGAATACAGGTTTCGATTAATACGTATTATCTCAAGCGTGTCTTTCGTGTTGCCGGTGGGGTCTAAGCGGTTACACGTATTTTGACCGTATCCGCTTATCTGAACAGGCGCCCATACCGAGCAGTCGCTTCTGTATCTGAGTCCCGTAGTTCTAAGCCCCAAGAACGCGCGCTTTTGCGAGGTATAGAACTGAAAACCTATTGCAGGATCCGGCTCGTATACCGAGTAGTCGTTAACGTCCGTGATATTGCTTACCGACACTTTGGCGTACTGGTATTCGTCCACGGTAAGTCCGCTGAAATATACGGTGGGAGGATCGAAGTCAGTAGTGAGAATAATCTCGTTGTTGGTTTCGTTGGTCATATCCCAGCCCTTTGCGCCCGAGCCTATGGACAACGTTCCTTCCTCGTTGTACGCAACACCGCCTAAGATGTTGTTTACAAGCTCGATATCTCCCACGTCGCGAACCCCGTCGTAGTCAGCTATTCCGCTTATCGTGTAATTACGGTAAGAAGTAAGCTTTATAATGATTTTGTACTCAAAATTTTTGGGAACAAGCACTACAAAGTCGCCGTTTTGAACCTTGCTCTCATATCTGCCAAGATAAGGTGAAGAGGTGGTGATAAGCGCGTCGGCTGTTACCGTCTTGCCCGTGTTTTTGTCTATTACTCTGCCCACCAGCGCAACCATATCCGCAAGGTCTACGTTCTCGCTCTCGTTGTAAAGCGTTCCGTTTCCTTCAAAACGATAGTCGTAAACGAATTCGCCGAACTTAGCTCCGTTATCTTTGTCTGCAAGATCAGCCGTGATATCATAATCGGTACCGTTTACGGTAAAGGCGAGCTTTTTAATCTTTTTGAGAGTAACTGACGTAAGCGCGCTCGCGCCTTGCTCTCTCACGTCTTCTCTCTGCTTTTGCGTAAGAGAAAGCTGACTATTGGTAAGAGTCATGCTCAAACTCTTATCCGAATTTGCATCTACCGCAACGCCCACAGAACTGAGTTGCGCGGTAAGATAGTCAAGTTTTGCAGTTTGAATAATGTATGCGTACTTACCTATCTCCACGTCCGATTGCTCTTTACTGAACACTCTAAGGGAATAGTTCGTAAACCTTATTCCCTCGCAGTAGTCCGAGGTAAGAGCGGGAACGACTCTCGCATTAAGCGTTTCAACAAACTTACAGTAAACGAATTTTCCGTTTATTATACAGTAGAAATATCCGTTGTGGAACAAAACCGTTATATCAATATTTCCGCTGTCCGTTACGTCCACCTCGGTAAGGTTCACAATAACTTCCTTTCCGTCATTATCAACAGTCCTTATCTGTCCGCGCGCCTTTGTAAATCTGTTTTGCGTCGCATCGTAGGTTTCGCTGTTTACGCCAAAGATGAGAGATGCATAGTTAAGGTCGTTTGCGTATACCATGATGCCTGCTTTACCCGTCTGAACGCAATTGCTCGCGTCCAGTCTTGCGCTAACCTCAAAATATCCGCTTTCCGCTTTTTCCCTAAAAAATATTGTTTGCGTTTTGTTACCATTTGACGATACGTATGCATTATTTTCGTCACTCTCGTGGCTTATATCCCAATCGGTGGTCTTTGCCGTTCCGTAAGGAGAATCGCCCAAAACCGCGTCCTCAGCGTCCTTTTTCATATATCCGTTACAATCGTACTCCACGTACTCGTACATCGTTTCAAAGTTATCTGCGTTGGTAAAAGGCGTGGCAAGCGAATACTTGATAGTATCGGATGATACTCTTTTGTACTTATATATCGTTTCTATCTTAACGGTGTCGGGCTTTGCGCTTATTCCCAAATCTTTCCAGGTTATAAACGCCTCCACGTGCATCGTTGCGCTCTTATTATCCGAGATTGAGGTATTAACCTCACCCTCGGCAATATACACGGCAATCTTGGCTCTATTGTAAGTGGGATACAGCGAATACGTATCAACGCTAAAGCTCTTAACGGTGTTGGAATGATATTGCGCGGTTTTCCCGTCCGTTATTGCAAACTCAAGGTGAGAATTGCGATAGGAGAGATTGTTGCCTGCATTGTAAAGACCGCCGTTATCTCTTACGACAAAAAACAAATACAAGCCTTTTTCGGAGAACTGCGTCGTAAGCGCGTAGGAAACCGTGGGCGCATCCACCGTTGCGGTAGAAAACCAATCACGGTCATCCCAGCCCTCGCATTCGTTCATCATTCCGTCGATAACGTACCCGTTAAGATCGGGTCTGTCGCCGTACGGAGCTTCTTTGTTATAATCCACCTCGGGAATACCTTCCACGTCAAGCGTTCCTACCGCCGTTTTAGTCCAATGAGCGTAGAACGTGGTTGCAGAAGTTATTACGTACGTGTTGAAATCCACTTTTTCTCCGCCTTCTGCCTTTGTGTACCAGCCCTCAAACTTATAGCCGTCCACAACAGGCTCGTCAGGACAAGTTGCAGTCTTTCCGTCTTCTACCGATTGTCGGTCGGGCGCAGGCTGAAGCGCTTCTTCGTTGTTTAAGTTAAACGTTACGTTATACAGCCTTACCCACTGTGCGTAAAGAGTGATGGAATCGGTAAGCACAGTATTAAAGTCGTAAAGCCCTGCGCTTCCGTTTTGGCTAACAGACCAGCCGAGGAATTTGTACGAGTTTGCGCTCATATCCTCAGGTCTTACAGCCTTGCTTCCATCTACGTCATATTCCTGAGGCTTGGGCGTCTTGCTTATAGTTCCCCTACCGTTTCTGTCAAACGTTACCAAAAAGTAGGGAGTCCACTTTGCGTGAATGGTAAGATCTCTGGTAATGGGGGTAGTCTGCGCATTGAAAGGAACGTTAAATCCCGCGTCTGCATACCAACCCTCGAACTTCTTACCTGCCGACTTGATGCTGTCGGAATCGGGTAGATTTACAAGTCCGCCTGCATCTACCTGCTGAGCAGTAAGTGTAAAATCACTTACGCCAGTATTGAAAGCTACCTCAAAAATCTGAGTCCACTTTGCGTAAACGGTGGTGTCCTCGTCAATAGTATCGCCGAAGTAGAAGGGGAAGTAGAGCTCTTCGTCTTCGTACCAGCCGTCAAATCTCCATCCGCTCTCAGAGGGCGAAACGGGCTCTGCGGTCGCATCGTACTCGCTATATTTTACTGCTTCGATAGCAGTTCCGTGTCCGTTCATTTCAAAGGACAGAGTGTACATTTCAGGCGATCTTCCCGTACAGCCCACGCAAAACAAGGCAAGGAGAATACAAGCGGTTAGTGTCAGTAAAATATTAGTTATCTTTTTCATAATCTACCTCCATTAACCCTCGTTTGCCGACGGCTTGCCCATAACGTACACCTCGGAAAGCTTTACAATATTCCTGCCCAACGTCGGGTCTATCTTGTCCGATGCGCTTACCGTGATAATAATTTCGCTTACCGACATTTCGTTAAACGTTGCCATAGCCGATCCACCCTTGCGCATGGTGAAATTACTGCTGTTCCAACCCTGAGGATCTGCTTTAAGATCGTTAATGTAAGCATAACCGTTATACGCTCCGTTTGCAGGATACCACAACGGCTTTTGAGCAAGCTTAAACACTACCGATTTCACTTGCGTGAATGCGTACTCGTAGTTTCTGCTGTTATATATCATTATATTGCGGATATCTACCGGGTTTTCCCACTTAAGCTTTATCTTAAGCTGACCCATGGACGCGTTGCCTGTTACCTCGTAATCTTCCGACCACTTCTGATAGGTAAACATTCCGTCGTTCGTATAAACCGCGCTATCCTCGTCCCCGTACACTATCTCGACCTGAGCGTCGCGCGCAACGTTCTTATAACCGTTGGGAAGAACGACCTCGGGAAGAGGCTGAAGCGAATACGTAGGTCCGTTTCCGTACATAATGGGTACGGCATCGTTATACTTTTTAATCTCGTTGCTATCGCTTCCAAAGTAGTCGGAATTATTACAATCGATAAATCTATCTCTTACCCATTCTTCGCCAAGACCGGTCGCTACTCCGTCCGTAGCAATACGTTCTTCCACTATATCGGCAAACGTAACGCCGTCGTAATCGTAAAAATCAACTTTATCGATAGCTATTCCTCTGCCCAGAAAACTTCCGCTCTCGTTTACGTTGTTCGTGGGATTGAGGTAACAGTGATACACCGCGTACAGCTCGTCACCTGCCCATACAAAGGAATGGTGACCTGTTCCTGCAACGTAATCGCTATCATCTTGCTTGTCTATTCCTATAACGGGGCTGAACTCGTGCATCTTTACGAACGGTCCGTAAGGATTATTGGATATCGCCATATAAATCGAATACTCTTTGTTGTAGTATCCAAACGGCGAATACGTAAGATAGTACCAGCCGTCCTTTTCCACAACAAACGTTCCCTCGTTTACGGTTTTCTCGTTTTCACACTGTCCACTGAACACTCCGTTTATTGCAAAGCTTCTAAGCTCTTTTGTCGTTTTGTAGCTTCCGTCCGAAAGCTTTTCGTGTACCAGATACTCAAGCGCGCTTGCATTCACTCCGTCGCTGTATATCGTGTAGTAGGAGGGTGACGCTACGTGAGTGAGCGTATCCCAAAGCGGTGTTATCCAGTCCTGCATTTTTACCACCCAGATCTGTATTCCGGTCATAACCGAAGAAGAGTGCTGAGAAAAATAAATATAGATATCACCCTTGCTGTCCACTATCGGATTAATATCGATACACGGCCATATTCCCCTGTTTTCTATATACCAATGAGGATATGCCTCTATTATCTTTTCGCAGTAATACGCAAAGTTTAAGGGCAGACTGTTTTTACGTACGGACTCTCCGTTCCCGTTCAGAAATTCTCCGTCCTTGTACTCGGTAAGATATACCGTATCGCCGTTTTTGTAACCATTACCAAGATCGTCCAAAAGATCGTCGCGGTAAATCGCCATTTCTTTTGCTTCTTCTCCCTCTCCAACGGTTACCGTTTTTACACTTCCGTCCTCGTTGAACGAGGCAAGGTGTGAATAGTACTCGTCGGCGGTAATAAAGCGGTAAGGACCGACAGGCGTGGGAGATATCGCCATAAGCATATTTATGCTGTCCCATTGATTGTAAAGAGTATCAAACTCCTCGGTTGCGGGATTATATTCGGTCGTTTCATCACCGCTCTTGCTGTTCGTCGATCCGCAAAGAATGTATAAGCCGGATATTGGATCTCTGCTAAGCTCGGGCGCCCAAGAATTTTTGGAAACGGAGTTTATCCAGCTATCCGCCTCCGCCATAACGGCATAGCCGTCAATCTCGCCTGCAACCGTCCAGTCGCTGAGGTCGTCAGACGTTCTTAAGGTAAACAAGCCGTAAAGCGCCGTGGGGTATTTTTGCTTGGTACCAACGGACAGGTTTGTAGAACCGCCACCCGTAGTTACCATATAAAACTTGTCGGCATAAGTTTGTTCCCAATACTCCTTCGTTCCGTACTCTTTGTCAAAATCAGCTTGCGAGAAAGAGGAGCTTTTCTTCTCTTTTTCCTTAGCCAAAAGTTTTTCGTACGAATCCATAGCGTCCTCATACGAAACGTACCAAGCCCCGGGGTCCGCACCTGTGGAACGAACTTGATTAAAGTAATAATATCTGTCGTCGTAAACAACGTTTTCTCCGCTTTCGTTATCCACAAGCCCTGCGTTGTACTTTACCGCAAAGCCCGCGCTCAATCCAATTTCGTCCGCACTTCCCCCTACCGTTTCCTCAGAAACGGAAGAAAGAGGTTGTTTTATTTCGTAGCTTGCCCGTGCGCACCCGAACGAGGGTAATAACGCCGTTGTCAAAACAAGCATGGATGACAATAAAAACTTAACCGCTTTTTTCATTTATTCATCTCCCATTATTTTGAAGTATTTCTCGGTAAAACGTATTTTGGAACATCAACCTAACTATATTATACATTACCTAACTTATTATAGCAAGATATTTTTTGTTTATATATGGACATTTTTTAACTTTTAGTAAAAAACCTGTTTCTTTGCCACAGCGAGCAACAAAGCACCCTCTATACCTGTTTCTAACCTACGGATAAATAACTCATATCGGATCCAACGTCCACGTTGGTCCAGCGTCCACAAAAAAAACTAATTTCTTATATTTCCCATAAAGCACCCTCTATACTTGTTTCTAACCTACGGATAAATAACTTATATCGGATCAACGTCCACAAAAAAAACTAATTTCTTATATTACCCATAAAGCACCCTCTACACCTGTTACTTGCATATCCCACCAAATAACTCATATCGGATCCAACGTCCACGTTGGGGAAAAGACGGAAAACCTGTTGGTTTTCCGTCTTTTCGTCGCATTTTGCTTAATACGTATGTGAGTTTTTAGTTAAAATACTTAGCAACCTCAGTTGCGTCACCGGTGATATAAGTGTTCTTGAATCCTGCCTTATTTACATCTCCTGCGAACGCATCGGGATTGATATTTGTAGAATATCCTGCAACTATTTCTGCTTCGTTATCGCCAAACACATCCACAAGCAAGGATGCAACGGATGCTACCTGCTCGGCACTTACGTACATACTTGCTCCCTCGTCAACAATAGAATAACCGTTATTGTCAAGAGTCATTCGGTATACTCCGTCCACGTAGACCTTAAGGATTGTACCCTTTCTTGCAACGGTAAGCGTATGCTCCACGTCCGTTTGTGCCTGATGTGAGAAGTAATCCGCTCCGTTATGCTTGGGCTGAATCATACCGATCTTGTTGTTATATATTCCGTCGTACACTCTAAAGCCCTGTCCCCAGAACTGTATTGCAAACCTACTCGTTCCGTTTGTAAACGTAACACCCGTACAGTTATCCTGCGCATAGTAGTTACTATTTGGATTGCCCGACAAAATAACCGTTGTAGAGAACACAAAATCTCCGCTTATCTTGGTTGCAGGCACCCAGGTATGTTGCATATTTCTGGACGGTGCGGTGTATACTCCCTCGCTTCTGAGCGTAACCTCGCCCATAGGCTTAGAGAAGGTAAGAAGCTTGTTGTTAACGGTTACCGAGCCCACCTTAAGCACGTCTAACGTAACAGTGCCAAGGTCTACGGTATTTGCGGTAACGTTAACGTTAACAGATTTACTTGTAACAAGCTCGCTATCCGCCCATATATCAAACTCACCCTCTCTGATATTTATGCTTACTTCTCCGTTCTCAATCGCAACGTTCTTAAACTCGTACATTCTGCCGTCTTTAATACGCGCATATATATCCACAGTAGAAGGCATTGCAACTGCCGTCTTGTCGGTTATAGCAACCTTAAGCTTAGCTTTTACCGAAGCAGGAGTGGGCTCGAATACTATTTTTATATTTAAGGACTCGCTGTATATCTTAACGTTAACTCTATTTCTTACTACCTCAACATACTCGCCGTTCACGGTCACGAATGCAGGGATATATCCCTCGTTTGCGGTAAGAGCAATAACGAACTCGTCGCCCATACCGTAAACTCTGTTATTTCCGTCCATAGCCGTGTCGCCGATTATCGAATACGCACCCATAGAAGGTGTTTCGTTGATTATAGTTACGTCACGCTTAACAATGTCGGGCAGGTCGTTGGTGAACGGATCTACGCTGATATTCCACATAAAGTAACGGTTGGGTCTGCCAACAGTGTTCGTGTTCATGAAATACACTTCGCTCATTCCAAAACCGGACTTACTCTCGTAGGTATAAATGAGATTGTACTCGCTTTCACTTTCGAGCTTGCTGTACATAAAGAACACGTTATTTCTTCTGATAATTCTGAAGTTTATGGTCTTGTTAAAGTCTTTTACAGCATAGGAGCTAAGACCCGTAATCTCAATTCTGTCACTCCAACCCGTCATGCCCTTAGGAAGAATTCTTACACCCGAATTGTAGAACAATACGGTTTCTGCATCTGCGCCCATATAAAGTTTTACACCAATACCGGGGTTCGTTTCGTTGATAACGGAACCGCTTACAGGCACTTCTTTACGGTGATAGGTAAAATCAAACACGAAGTCGTCCATCATACCCACGTTAATCGCGTATTTAGAATCACCCTCCACAACGTTTGCTTCCATATATCCGCCCGTAATATTCAAGCCTTCGTTGTTATAACCGTAGCCGAGCATCATATTCTTAGAAGAGGTTAAGGTGCTTCCCACGTTCTGTCCGCCGATAGGCATTCTGTAAAGATTGAGAATAAGATTATTTATGTCCTCATTGTTCACGTTAATCCTTCTGCTCTCGCACGCGTAAGCATCCTTAAATATTCTTACGGTATAAAAACCTCTCGGAAGAGCAAGCTCAAAGGTTCCGTCCTCGCCCGAGGTAAACGGTACAATAATCTTTCCGTCGTCGCTGACAGCCTCGCCGGTAACAACTCCTACGTCACCACCGTCGTCGCTCACCGCTCCGCCCGAAACAACGAGCGCTCTTGCCTGAGAAACGCTTACTTCTACCTCTCCGCGCATTTCGTCGGTAATTGCAATATCGAACGAAGAATTGAGATGGCTTAAAATAGCTACCTGATTGCCAACCGATACGGTATATGCAGTATTTTCCAACGCATGCTCGGTCAAAGATACGGTTATCTTTCCGCCAATAAACGCAACGTCTGCTCTGTTTTCGTCTTCACCTACAGAAATAAGACCGTCAATCTTAATATATGGCTTGGTGTAATCGGCATTGTATTCTTCGTCGTAATCAAAGCACGTATCGTCAAGTACGGGGATAGTTGCAATCTTATCCTTTGCATACTCCAAAGCCTTATCACCCATCTTAATCCAATAATCCTTGTATCTCATAGACAGATAGTAGGAAGAGTGTCCTGCAATTGCAATCGCACATTCATCCGATCTGTTATAAAGCTCTACGCTCATAATAAACTCATCGTTTACAAAGCAATAGCACATCTTGTTTATCTTAATTACGGTAAACTTGGTATACAAGTACGTATCGGGATTGTAGGGATCGGAGGGAAGAATATCAACTGTACCCGAAGAGCCGGGGATAGCCACGTATTCGGGATTCCAACCCGCGTTTGCCGCCTGAAGAATTCTTATTCTGCCCTTAGAAAGCTCTAAGTACGAGTATCCCTTGTTGTCCTCAAATCTGAATCCTGCGCCCGGATCTGCCTCGTAGTTCGGGTTTGCAAGAATATCCGTGGTGTTTGCCACTTGAATTTCCACAACCTGATACTTATCGATTGTCTGACCCGAGAAGAACACGGGCGAGAACGCGGTGTTAGGCGTGGACATATCAACGTAACCGAGCGACTCCGTGCTCATATCCCAGTTCGCAGGAGAAGAAGCATACATAATAGAGCCGTCCTTATTGGTAGCTGTTCCGCCCACGATATTTGCTGTCATCTTAAGCGTTCCCAAATCAAGGCTTTCGCTGAGATTTTCAATCTTTGCAATATAGTAGTTCCTATAGCCGATTGCTTCAATATAAATTTCGTAGTCATAACCCTTGGGCGCTACTAATACCATTTCTCCGCCCGTAACCGCCATTGTGTAATGCGCAAGGCGTGGGTTGGAGGATTTAATAACGGCAGTTCCTACTACCTCTAACTTTTTACCGCTTAATTCGTTTACGCATTGAGCTTTGATACTTACAAGCTCGCTCACGTCAACTAACGTATTGTTTATGGAGATCTCCACGTCGGAGGTAAGGTTTTTCATAACGTACTCGCCATAGCTTGCGTTTGCATCGAAGTCCGCAGTAACGTCTATAGTTCCGCTTGCGGTCTTGATTTTAACCTCGCTTATCGCGTTTACTTTTACTCCGCTGAAATCATTTTTTTGTGTAATATTATTCTTTTGCGCAGTAGTAATGGAAACAGTGGGGTTTTGGTAGTACATCGTTACGCTGTTCTCGTCCGCATTGGTAACACCTACAGTGTTAAATGATAACGTAACACCAGAAGTTCTGCCCTTGGACACAACATACGCGTACTTAGACGTTTCTTCTACCACCGAATTTTCGGTAAGAACCTCACACGCAACGTTTGTAAACTTAACGCCTACCGCTCCTGTAGTAATAAGACCGGGAGTAGTTCGTATGTTAAGAGTTTCTACAAGCTCGCAGTGAATGAGTTTTCCGTTTAAGATATAGAAAATATATCCGTCGTTAAATATCGTTCTTATCTTTAATTTTCCGTCTGTTACGGGAACAGCTTGCATATTAACGATATCCAAACCGCCATCCTTATTGGTTGTATACATTCTCGGCTGAGCGATTACAAATCCGCTTTCTTTGTTATAGGTATTAACGTTTACGTCAAACTGTAACGAGGAATAGTTAAGGTCGGAATTATAAATAAGCACGCCTGCTTTTCCGTTAAGCTTATTGGGGTCGGGAATAATCTCAGTTTCAAAGCTGTAATAATTTCCGCTTACGTTCTTATAAAAGATTGCCTGCGTTCCCGTTTTGTTGCTTACAACGTAAGGATTTTCGGGATCGTTTGCATTGCTTACGTCCCATCCGCCCGTCTTTGCAATTCCAAGCGACGAATCTCCGATAACCGCTCCGTCATTGTCCGCGTTAGCATAACCGTTTGCGTTAAACACAAGGTAGTTGGGAAGCTGAGAGGAGAGAGTCTTAGTTTCGGCAAAGAGAGTACGCATGCTGTAAGTAAAGTTTGCTGCCTGCATTCTCTTATAGTGGTAAATGGGATCGATGTGAACCGACGTGGGAATACTTCCGTCCTCAGTTTCCATACGAAGCTCTTTCCACGTAATAAAGAATTCCACGTTCATCTGCGCAAACTTGTTGGTAGAATCTATGGGGTTTACCTCGCCCTCAGCAATATAAGCCGCGGCTTTTACGTGCGTAAACGAGGGGTAGAGGTTGTGCGAGTCTATCTTTACAAGCCTTACGTCCTTATCGTGATGATTGATAATTCCCGGGCGCGTAATATAAAACTCAAAATGCGTGTTCTGGAAAAACCAGTTTCTGCCCGTCCAATAAATACCGCCGTTATCCTCTGCCGTTGCAAACACGTACAAACCCTTTTCGGAGAACTGCGTAGTAAGCGAAATACTGATAGAAGGCGCATCCGTTATGGTATGGGTATAAACGTGCTGATTTTCCCAGTTTTCGTTCTCGCCCATTTTTCCATCGATAACGTACCCCTCAAGATCGGGTTTTTCGCCGTATGCCGCTTGATATTCCTTGCTATATTCGGGAATACCTTCTCCGTCAATCGTATTATAAGTGCCATCCTCCCACTTTGCATAAAGGGTAAGGCGCGAAGTTATAGGGGTTTCAAAATCGAACGCTTTCGTGCAAGCCTTGTCTGTATACCAGCCAAGGAATTCAAAGCCGTAAATTGTGGGATCGTCGGGACGAACTACCAACGTTCCATCCTCTACGCTCTGAGAAGTGGGAACGTTCGCGATAAACGATTCGCTATTATTAAGGTCAAACGATACGTTAAACAACTGATTCCACTGCGCGTAAAGGGTAATAGACGAGGTGAGTACGGTGTCGAAATCCCAAAGATTATTCTTACCGTTCTCCTCTGTCGACCAGCCGAGGAACTTATATGAATTTGTTTGCATATCGTCGGGACGAACTGCTTTGCATCCGTCCGCAAAATATTCCTGAGCTTTGGGTTCTTTTGATGCGCTACCTCTGCCGTTACGGTCAAAAGTTACTTTGTAGTAGGGCGTCCACTTTGCATAAATAGTAACGTCCTGCGTAATGGGTGTAGTCTGCGCGTTGAACGCTAAAGTGCAAGCCTCGTCCGCAAACCAGCCCACAAACTTCTTACCTGCGCTTACCATACTACCCTGAGAGGGAAGATTTACCAAATTTCCTACTTCAAGATATGCGTTTGGTACGAAAATGTCGGATACGTTTGTTACAAAACTTACCTTTTTAAGCTTTGTCCACTTTGCGTATATCGTAGTATTTTTCTCCAACGGCTCGTCGAAATAGTAATAATCGCTATACTCCGTATCGATAAACCAACCGTCGAATTTATATCCCTCAGCCTCGGGCTTTGTGGGAATGGAGGGGATCTCGTCAGTTCCAAGCACCTGCGCCTGAACTTGTTCACCCTGTCCGTTCATATCAAACGTAAGCGTATAACTTGTGGGAGTTCCGCCCCCGTTACAAGCAACAAGTCCTATGCACATAGCAAGTACAAGAACTAAGGATAGGAATAAACTTCTGAATTTTTTCATAATTTTCCCCCCCCTTATTCCTGTTCGCTTACGGGCTCTTTACCCATAATAAAGATTTCGGAAAGCTTTACAAGGTACTTGTTTGCACCGCTTGCAACGCCGTAGTCAAGCGCCACCTTATCCTCTCCGCTTATCGTTACGTATATCTCGCTGACCGTTATCTCGTCAAACGTCGCCATCGCGGATCCGCCTTTTCTCATTATCATATTGGAGTTATCCCATCCGTAATTATCAGGGGTAAGATCTTTGATGTACGCATAGCCGTTATACTCCTTACCCTCGGGATAATACGAGGGCTTTTGAGCAAGCTTGAACACGATAGATTTAACGCTATTGAACGCAAACATATAATCTCTGCTGTTATAAAGCATTATATTGCGAATGGTCTTAGGCTTATCCCAGCTTATCTTAAGCTTTAGATGTCCTGTTTGTGCATTGCCTGCAACCTCAAAATCTTTAGACCATTGCTGATACGTTACCATGCCATCGTTTGCATATTTTGCAGACTCCGCATCGCCTTCAAGCACCGTAATAGTTACGTCGTCCGCCTCCGCTACGTTGTCATAGCCCGTAAAGAGGGATGGAAGAGGCTGAAGCGAATACGTGGGTCCGTTACCGTACATAATAGGCACAATTGCATCTCTTGCGATATTGCTTCCGTCAGTTCCCTTGTGATCTTTGTCGTAATATCTGTGGTTGCCCGTAGAGAAACACTCGGTAATCCATTCTTCTACCGTCTGTCCCTTTGCGTCAAATCCGACCATATCGGTCATTTCTCCGCGAAGCTCTTCGTTTGTATCTCTGCTGATCTGCTTATCGATAAGCGATCCAAACGTTACTCCGTCGTATTCGTAGAACTTGATTCTGTCAATGCCGAGCGCACGTGAAAGGAAGTTTCCGTTTGCGTCGTAGTTGTTGTCGGGATTAAAGAAGCAGTGATAATAGCACCAAATCTCGCCCTCAATCTCCAAGAAGCAGTGGTGACCTGCACCCGTAAGCATATCTCCGCCCTCGTACTCGTCAACGCCAAGCGCAGGAGAAAGCTCCTTGATTTTAATAAACGGGCCGTAAGGATTATCGGAAACAGACATGTGTACCGCGTATTTGGAGCTAGTATATCCAAACGGAGAATACGTGAGATAGTACCAGCCGTCATGCTGAATCATATGACAGCCCTCGTTTACTCCGCCCTCGCCCTTATCGATATCGGAAAGATAGAAGCCTCTTATTCCGTTTACTGCATAGCTTCTTCCTTTAAAATTGTAGTTGTAGGAATTGTTGCCCGTACTGTCTTTTGCCCAGTCCAAATCCTCGGAAACTTCGGGATCGTAGTACACGATAGAATACGAGGGGGCAAGCACGTGGGTAAGAGTGTCCCACATAGGTGAAAGCCAGTCTTTCATTTTTACTACCCACACGTTCTGTGCCTGATACAAAGAACTGCCGTGAGCGGTAAAGTACACGAAAAGCTCGCCTCTGTCGTTTATGAACGGATTGATATCCATTGCGGGCCAGTTGGCGCGGTTTTCGATATAGTCGTGAGGCCAAGCCTCGATTATCTCGTTGTGGAAAACGGAGAAGTTGATCTGAGGAGTGTAAGCGGTCACCTCGTCGCCGTTCTGATTAAGGAACATACCCTTGTTGTCAACGTACGTAAGCACGTTTCCGCCAAGCATTTGCTTGTTGTCGCCCTCACCTGCAAAGATATCGTCGCGGTATACTGCAACCGTTTTCGTTTCCTGCTTTCCGCCAACATCCTCAGTTACGTCTTTTGTATTAACCGTTCCGTCGCTGTTAAATGCCGCAAGATACTGATAGTATTTCTCTGCGGTAAGAAGGGTATAAGGTCCTTCGGGATTGTCCGCAATAGAAAAGGTAAGGTACATATTGTCGTAGTACCAATGGTCAATGTTGGGGTTGAGCGCGTACTTGGATATAGTACTCGTATAAGGATTGTAATGCGTGCTTGCGTTTCCACTGAGCGAACCGTTTGAGAAAGCGAGAATATACATTCCCGTAATAGGGTCGCGCTTAAGCTCGGGCGCCCAGTTATCCTTGGCTCTGCCCATCCAGCAATCCGCCGTTCCCATAAACGCATATCCGTCAATAGGTCCGCACGCTTCCCAGTTGCTCATATCCTTGCTCTTGCACAGCATAAAACCGCCCCAGGTAGCCTGTGGATACTTTTGAAGCGTGGTAGCGGTAAGTACTGCGTTACGCGAAGAACCCGTAGTATAGATATTGCCTGCATAACGCTCTATCCACTCGTCAAGCGTTCCGCGCTCGGCGATAAACGCATCAACGGCTTCTTGACCGAACTGAGCTTCCTTCGCAATAAGTTTGTTGTACGTGTCGGTAATATCCGCTTTAGATATATACATCGCGGTAGGATCGTATACGGGAACTTTATCTTCGTTGATATAGTACAAAGAACTGTCGTACACGGCAAAATCCTTCTCATCGCGCTCAAGCCCTCCGTCATAAGAAAGAGGGAAGCCCGAAGTAAGACCTACCTGACTTTCCGTACTCTCGCTAACGACCGATCCGCTTTCCGTTACGTTTGGAGCTTTAACCTCAACGGAAAAAGATGCGGAACATCCTGCAAACGGAGTTACTGCCATCAGCACGGACAAAAGCGCAGATGCAATAATTTTTCCGAAACTTTTCATACCATTCTCCTTATATAGAATTTATCTTAAAAAAAGTACACAATACACCTTGATGAAACTTCAGATAATAAAAAAAGACCGATCAACAGTTTTTGTCTTGCAACAAATCGCAACCTAACAAAATACTATCCAATCGCTCAACTCTTATTCTCCGCAATTTGCATACTATTTTAATCTTATATTTATTATAACATATTTGCTTAGACATTTCAAGTATATAATTGGCAATATTTTGCGAATTTATAGCCAAAAGTTTACTTGCCCTCCAGTGCGATGGCGCACTGCCGATATGAAAGGACTAACAAAGCTTAATTGCTTGCTTTGCTCAAAGTACAACATATTGGATCCAACGTCCACGTTGGTCATTGCGAGGGAATGAAATGACCGTGGCAATCTCAGGGGAGAGGTTAGTTATGCACCGCTACGCGGTGAGAGGGATTGCCGCACAGCTCCTCGCAATGACAGGGGGGTGTAATTGGAGAGAGATTGACATAGAGATTGCCGCGGAGCGATGGCGCACACCCATTATGGGGTTGAGTGGTAATTTGGTTTGCGTTGTAATTCGGGCGATTCGTGAATCGCCCCTACATTTTTTGGGGGTGATAGTTCGGGCTTAGGTATAATTTTAGGGTGGGGTATAGTTCGGGCTTGGGTATAATTTTGGGGTTGGATTATATTTCGGGCGATTCGTGAATCGCCCCTACAAATAGAGCAACTAACGACAGTTGATTGTTCTCTTTGCTAAAGTACAATAATCGGATGCAACGTCACGTTGCTTCGTGAATCGCCCCTACATTTTTTGGGGGTGATAGTTCGGGCGTGGGTATAATTGGGGGTTGGGGGATTGTATTGACAAAATAGGGGGATATATGATATAATTTTAATATAAGGGGTTGGAGAAATGTTGAAACAAAGAAAAAATATTAGGTTACGTTATTTCGATTATAATTCGGCAGGGGCGTATTTTGTGACATTTTGCACACATAATCAGGATAATATTTTAGCTTCTTTTGTAGGGGCGATTCACGAATCGCCCGAAATGATTTTGACAGATTATGGTATTATTGTTGACAATATTATAAAAAATTTGCAATATCAAAACGTATCAATTCCATACTACGCCGTTATGCCAAACCACGTACATTTAGTTATTATTGTAAACGACAACGTCGTAAAAAATACGCGTTCGATTGTTTCAAACGTTATAGGTTTTATTAAAATGAACGCGTCAAAACAAGCACATAAGATTGACGAAAATATCAACGTTTGGCAACGTGGATTTTATGACCACGTTATTAGAGATGAAAATGATTATATTTCAATCGTTGAGTATATACAAAATAATCCATTAAAATGGGTTTTAGATAAATATTACAAATAAAAACCAACCACACAGCCATTTTAGGATGTGTGGTTGGTTTTTTATTAAGTTGTTTAATATAGGTTTTGGGGAGTTAAGGGTTATTCAGGCGATTATAGGGAATGTGATTGGGGTAGAATTTGGGCGTGGGGGGATTTCGGGCGTGGGGGATTTCGGGCGATTCGTGAATCGCCCCTACATTTGGGGGTGGGTTATAATTCGGGCGATGGCGCACTGCCGATATGAAAGGACTAACAAAGCTTAATTGCTTGCTTTGCTCAAAGTACAACATATTGGATCCAACGTCCACGTTGGTGTGCGCCTGAGTACTGCAAAGAATAATAGTTTACGATTTGGTTAATAATACGGTTGACAAAGGTGTGTGATATGGTTTATAATAGATAATAAAGGAGTTTAACAATGGAAAAGGAAAAGGTAATCGAAATATTATGCAGTAGTAACTACTACACTCAAAATGATTTGCGTTATAACAAAAAAGCGGGAATCCTATTTTCTAAAGAAGATTTGTTAGCATTTTTAGCTGAGAAGAAAAAACTTGTAAAAGACGGCGTATATCCGATAAAAAAGCTAAACCTTAAAACGTTTAATTCCGAAGCGTGCTATTATAGTGACGGAATGTTTATTGAATTAAACAAAAACGAGTACATTAACTCGTTATATGAAGATTATGAGGAAAAACGCACATTAATTTTCGATAGACAAAAAGATTCAATTCTTACGTCCAGAGTTTTTTCTGAAATTGAAGGCACTCTTAATATAGAAAACGTTCCTACTACACGCAAACGCATTAAGGACATTTTAACTTCTAATGTTTTGCAAGACAAAAACGACGTAATTATCAGAAATATGCTCAATGCTATCAAATACATTTCGGAAAAGCCTGATTTTAATAAAGAAAACTTGCTTAGACTATATAACATATTAAGCGAAAACTGCTTAGATGACGATAATCAGTTAAAAAATGGCGCATATTATAGAGATGATTACGTTCAAGTGGGCGGATATGACGGCGCGCCGATTGAAAAAATTGAAGAATGTATGAACTCTTTATTTGAGTTTGCGAACGATGAACATGCTAAACGCGAACACGGATTGCTACTCCCTCATATTTGCCACTATTATATTTTGTACGTGCATCCGTACTTTGATTACAACGGCAGAACTGCAAGAATGGTTTCGTTATGGATAAGTGTTCTTAATAATATTTTTGAAGATCCCATATTTATTAGCGAGGCTATCAACGAACACAAAAACGCGTATTATAAAGCAATAATCAATACAAGAACATCTGAAAATGATTTAACGTATTTTTTAGGTTATATTCTTGAAAGCTCGATAAAATTCAGCTTGATATATAAGAATTTGGAAGAAATCAATCAAAATCTTGCTCAAAGCGGCGAATTTTTACCGCCTGCAGAACAAGTGTATTTGAAGAAAATTTTAATTCATAATACCGACAGTTACTTTAATTATAAAATGTTTTTAAAATATATTAATAACAATATGTCAAAAGTTGGGGCTTTTAAGATTCTTAATCATTTGAATAAATTAGGGGTTTTAGAGAAAAAAATAAATAGTAAAAAAGAAACGATATTTAAGATTAATACAGAATTTTTAGTTTATTAATATAAAAAGGCGACTACATAAGTCGCCTTTTTACTAATATGCGGACGTTTTGGGGGATTGCCGCGCTGCGCTCGCAATGACGTCTGGGGGGGGGGGTTTTCCGCTTTTGTCATTGCGAGGAACGGTAGTGACGTGCCAATCTCGGGTTTGAGGGTAGGCTTTTTATTGGGATTGCCGCGCTG
>JAGAPA010000073.1 GCA_017623455.1 Clostridia bacterium
AAAATTACGAGTACGTATTGGACGAAATCGTGCAAATCAAGCGCGCGTGCGGAGAAAAAATCCTGAAAGTTATCATCGAAACGTGTTTACTTACAAAGGACGAGATAATAAAAATGTGCGAGCTTGTAACCGAGGCTAAAGCCGATTATATAAAAACTTCCACGGGCTTTTCTAAAGGCGGAGCAACACTTGAAGACGTTGCGCTTATGAAAAGAAACGTGGGCGACAATGTTTTGGTAAAGGCTGCGGGCGGAATAAGCGGAATAGAGGACGCCGAGCAGTTTATTAAAACAGGCGCGAGCAGGCTTGGAACGAGCAGAGTGGTAAAAGCCGTAAAAAATCAGAACGAACAAGGGGGATATTAAAATGAGTACACCGCATAACAGCGCGAACAATGGTGATTTTGCAAAGACCGTGCTTATGCCGGGCGATCCGCTAAGGGCAAAGTTTATTGCAGAAAACTTTTTAGACAACGTTAAGCTTGTAAATAACGTTAGAGGAATTAACGGCTATACGGGATTCTATAAGGGTAAAAAAGTGTCGGTAATGGCGTCGGGAATGGGACAACCGTCTATTGGAATTTATTCGTACGAACTGTTCAATTTTTACGACGTGGAAAATATTATAAGAGTAGGCTCGTGCGGAAGTTTTGATAAGGACTTGCACGCAAGGGATATAATAGTGGCTATGGGCGCTTGCACAAACGGAAATTATGCAATGCAGTATAAGCTCCCGGGTACTTTTGCTCCCATTGCTTCGTATAATCTGTTAAGGCTTGCTGTGGACGAGTGTGAAAAGAGTGGCGTAAAATACAAGGTGGGAAATATTTTCTCTTCCGACACCTTTTACGACGATGCAAACTCAGGAATGGAGTGGGCAAAGATGGGAGTGCTTGGCGTAGAGATGGAAAGTTGCGCGCTTTACTGTAACGCCGCAAGACTTGGCAAGAATGCGCTAACCATTTGTACGGTAAGCGATAGTTTTATCTATCCCGAGGAAAATACTACGGCTCAAGAGCGCGAAACGTCGTTTACAAAAATGATGGAAATTGCGCTTGAGGTCGCAATTAGGGTATAACGTATGCAAGAAAAACGTGTATTTTTAATAGTTTTAGATAGCTTTGGTATTGGCGAACTTCCCGATGCAAAAGAGTTTGGCGATAGCGGTAGCAACACGCTAAAGGCGATACGTAACCACCCCGATTTTTGTTGTCCAACGCTTGAATTTTTAGGTCTTTTTAATATAGACGGAGTGGATGGCGGTACGGAAAACCCTAAAGCGAGCTACGCAAAAATGGCGGAGCAGTCCAAGGGAAAAGACACAACGGTAGGGCATTGGGAGATTGCAGGACTTATAAGCGAAAAACCGTTGCCTACCTATCCCAACGGCTTTCCTGCTAAAGTAATAGACGAGTTTTCCCGACTTACGGGCAAAGGTGTGCTTTGCAATAAGCCGTATTCGGGAACGGAAGTGATAAAGGACTACGGCGACGAGCATATAAAGACAGGTGATTTGATTGTGTACACGTCGGCAGACAGCGTGTTCCAGATTGCCGCGCACGAAGACGTCGTGCCTGTAGCTAAGCTTTATGAGTATTGCGAGATTGCAAGAGGTATGCTTGTGGGAAAACACGGCGTGGGCAGGGTTATTGCCCGTCCGTTTACAGGAAGTTATCCGTTTGAGCGTACGCCAAGACGTCACGACTATTCGCTTGATCCGCCCAAAGCTACAATGCTAAACGTGCTAAAAGACGCAGGGTTAGATGTGATATCGGTAGGAAAAATCAACGATATTTTTGCAGGAAGCGGAGTAAGCGAGAGCAACGTTACGTCATCTAATACTGACGGAATGAACAAAACGGCGGAAATTGCAAAGCGCGATTTTAACGGACTGTGCTTTGTAAATTTAGTGGACTTTGACAGCAAGTACGGACATAGAAACGACGTTGCAGGATATGCAAAAGCTATGAGCGAGTTTGATGCGTGGCTAAGCGGATTTTTAGGTGCTTTGAAAGAAAACGACGTGCTGATTATCACTGCCGATCACGGTTGCGATCCTAGTACGCCGTCTACCGACCATAGTAGAGAATATACGCCTATGCTTATATACGGCGATAAAATAAAGAGTGGAATAAATCTTGGCACGCGCGCCACTTTTGCCGATATTGGCGCAACCGTATGCGAGATTTTAGGACAAAACGCTCAAAAAATCAGCGGAAAAAGTTTTTATGACAAGGTGAAAAAAGACTAAAAACAAGGAGATCGTTATGGACGCAAAAACGCTAATGGAGATTGCCGAAAAGGCAAGAAAAACTGCGTACGCGCCGTATTCTAAGTTTAAGGTAGGGTGCGCGTTGCTTGCAAAAAGCGGAAAGGTTTATACGGGAATAAATATCGAAAACGCATCGTATTCTCCCACGAACTGTGCCGAGCGTACAGCGTTTTTTAAGGCTGTGTCAGAGGGCGAACGCGAGTTTGAGTCTATTGCAATATGTGGAGGAATGGGCGAAAAAGCAGACGAGATTTGCGCTCCGTGCGGAGTGTGCAGACAGGTTATGTCAGAGTTTTGCAAGGGTGACTTTATCGTGATTTTAGGAAATTCAGAAAAATACGAAACGCATACTTTGTCAGAGCTTTTACCGCTTTCGTTCAAACTTAGTTAAGGAGAAAACGCTTATGAGAACGTACGATATAATAAAGAAAAAACGCGACGGATACGCGCTTACAAATGAGGAAATTCGCTTTTTTATAGACGGTTACGTTAAGGGCGATATTCCCGACTATCAGGCAAGCGCGCTATGTATGGCGATATTTTATAAGGGAATGAACGTGGATGAAACAACGGCGCTTACACTTGCAATACGTGATAGTGGCGACGTTTTGGACTTTTCTAAGATTAGGGGAGTAAGAGTTGATAAGCACTCAACGGGTGGAGTGGGTGATAAAACAAGTTTGGTAGTTGCGCCCATTGTTGCCTCGCTTGGAGTAAAGGTTGCAAAAATGAGCGGAAGAGGGCTTGGTCACACGGGCGGAACTGTGGATAAATTAGAGTCTATCGAGGGCTTTAAGGTGGATCTTGACAGTAAAACTTTTATTGATATAGTAAACAAGGTTGGTATAGCGATTGTAGGACAAAGCGCGTCGCTTGCCCCTGCCGATAAAATGCTATACGCGCTCCGCGACGTGACCGCAACGGTGGACAGTATGCCACTTATTGCGTCGAGTATAATGGGTAAAAAGCTCGCAGCGGACGATGATTGCATAGTTTTGGACGTAAAAACGGGTAGCGGTTCGTTTATGAAAACAGTGCAAGAGAGCAAACAGCTTGCTTCCCTTATGGTTGATATAGGTAAAAAAGCGGGTAAAAAGATGCTTGCGCTCATTACCGATATGGATATTCCCTTAGGCTACGCAATAGGCAACTCTTTAGAAGTTAAAGAGGCTATTGCAACGCTTAATGGAAACGGACCTCGTGATTTTACCGAGGTTTGCGTGGCGCTTGCAAGCAATATGCTGTACCTTGCAGGGCACGGAAGCGAAGAAGAGTGTAGGAAAAAGGTGCTTTCGTCAATTAGTGACGGCACAGCTATTAAAACGTTTGAAAACATGGTTACAGCGCAGGGCGGAAATGCGAAATGGATACAAAACCCTGAGCTGTTCCCCACCGCAAAATTTTCACGCGAGGTAAAGGCTGAAAAGAGTGGATATATAAATAGAGTGGATGCAGAGGGCTACGGAATATCCGCGTTGTTGCTTGGAGCAGGCAGAAATACCAAAGAGGATAAAATTGATTATAGCGCAGGCATAATCCTAAGTAAAAAGACGGGCGATTACGTAAAAGAGGGTGAAGTTTTGGCAACGCTTTATACGTCCGACGCACAAAAGTTAGACTCTGCAGAACGTAGATTCATAGAGTCTACGTTCATAACCGAGCAAAAGCCGATTTTAAGACCACTCGTATTAGATAAGGTCGAGTAAATGAAAAAATAAACAAATAAACAAAAAAATATAACGATGGGATAAAACGTATCCCGTCGTTATTTATATAGTGGTATAAAACGTAGTTTTATGTAAAAAATAACGGAGCGCTTTTAGGTGCTAAAACTCGCTGTTTAGCCTCGTTGAGGGCAAAAAAATAATCGTTTTTTAGTTGACAATCGCAAAAAATGTGTGTAATAATTATTATATACGAGGTTTTGGGGTTTGTAATTTTGTTGTAAAAATCTTGTTTCAATCAAAAAATACAAAGGAGGAGCATATGATTATAGCGTATATAATAATGCTGGCGATAGCAATCATTTTGCTTTTTGCGTACGTCTTCGTGCTGTACCGAACGCAAAAGGAAAAAGGTTTACTTGTTTTGCATATAAGTGTGTGCCTGGTAAACTTGGGATATTTGTTGTTATCTCTTTCGCCAAACGTAGAGTTTGCGCTTTGGGCTAATAAGTTAGCGTATCTCGGACAGATTGCCGTAATAGTCAGTATGCTCAACATAATCATAAAACTGTGCGGATTTAAGAGGAGCAAGGTTGGTCAAATTATCATAATTTCTATAAGCGCTATAATGTTTGCAATAGTTTTCACGTCGGGATTCTTGCCCTGGTATTACAAGAGTGTATCTCTTAGCTGGGAGAATGGAGGAGCGGAACTTAATAAAGAGTACGGACCGCTTCACATAACGTATCTGTTATACGTGGTCGCAGCATTTATCGCAATGATCACTGCAATAGTTTACTCCATGGCAATGAAAAAGAAAGGATCGCACAAGCACGCAGGACTTCTTATTGCGGTTGTGGGTGGAAACATTGCAATGTGGATTGTGGAAAAATTTGTGCCCTTCAATTTTGAATTTTTATCCATATCATATATTATGAGCGAGCTTGTATTTATCTTCTTTTTCTGGACTATGCAAGACTACGTGAGAAAAGACGAAGTTCAGTCGCCTATTGTGGTTGTGGACAGTATGCCCACTTCCGAAAAAATGAAAATCGTTTGTTCAAGGCTTGGCGAAGATAAAAAACTAACTATGCGTCAAACCCAAATCCTCGAACTAATCCTAGACGGCAAAACGCGAAAGGAAATCGCATCAAAATTGATTATTTCCGAAAACACCGTAAAAATGCATACGTCAATGCTGTACGATGCGCTTGGCGTAAAGAACAAGGAAGATATTTTTGCCATAGTTTACAAAGACAAACAATAACTAAATCAAACCTAATCAAAGGCGTTACGCACAACAGCGTAGCGTCTTTAGCATGTTATCCTTAACGGAGAACACACTAAAACTAAGTTTGCCCTTGTGGGCAAGCGAAGTTACTGCGAAAACTTCACTAACAAAAAAAGAGCAGACACATAAGGTCTTTTCCCCCTTGCGTGTTTGCTCTTTCTGTTTGTATAAGGGTTTGGGCTTAGCCTATTTACGTTTGACCGGTCAAATGCGATGCTCACACTTGACGGTGTTTTCCAAATTCTCCGCTAAGAACATCACCCTTTTTTGTGTCCTTTTTTTAGGTGTTATAGGCGACGTCAATTTTATGGGTGTATCAATACACCCTTGCTGGGTGTATTGTAATAATATTACACCCATAACCTACCCAAAATACACCCACTAGGGGTGTACATATTTATTTATAAATATGTTAAAATTAAAGTACAAAATC
Source organism: Clostridia bacterium (assembly GCA_017623455.1). Taxonomy (GTDB): domain Bacteria; phylum Bacillota; class Clostridia; order Christensenellales; family Pumilibacteraceae; genus RUG12826. The sequence continues at coordinate 5,660 of JAGAPA010000073.1, forward strand.
TGAGCAGTCAAAGGAGAAAAGTCTATGAAAACAAAATCAAAAATCTTAGTTTCAATTTTGCTTGCGTTTGCACTTATTGTCAGCGTGTTTGCTCTGACGCCTCTTACGGCAAGCGCCGAAGTGAGAGATAGAGAAATCGTAGCAGTTGATTCGGGTAACTCATTCAATATGCGTATTTCCGATGGGGGTGTGCTTACTTGGGATGAAGTAAACGGAGCGACAGGCTATAAGGTTGCGTTATTGAACTTAATGGGTCAAAGTATCTGGGAGTGGGATAACGATCTCACAAACAATAGCAGAGTTCTTCCGTTTATTGTGGAAATGGACAATAGAAAATACGATTCAGGTCGATATACAATCGAGGTTATAGCAAAAGATGCTAATAAAAAAGCCTCAATGTCGTATTATTACACGAGCAACGTTGACAAATTGGAAGAACCTCGTAACTTAAAATGGCTCGGAAATCAAGCGGCTTGGGAATACGTTAACGGCGCTATTGAATACACGGTATCTCTTTATGATTTTGAAGGTTTAGTTGCAAGAGAAACTGTAACGGAATGCCCCGTGGATTTATCGAAATACAATCCGCAAGACGGTTGGACTTTCACCGTTCAGGCAGAAACTAACGGAGCGCTTAACGACAAGAGAGACAGTAACGTGGCAGAAAGCCCTAAAAAAGGCTCGGGAATAAGAACTGTAATTCCTGCCTCGGGCAACGCATTAAATATGAAAATCACCGAGACTGAAGTTCTCACGTGGGATGAAGTTCCCGGCGCAACAGGTTATCAAGTCGTACTCAAAAATCCGATAGGCTTTGAAATTTACCGTTGGGATAACGACCTTACGAACAATGCGAGAGTGCTTTCGGTAATATCCGAAATGGACAGATTAAAGATTGGTACGGGACATTATAGGATTGAAGTTGAGCCTAAAGGTGCCGGAAATGTTGCTTTTATTGCAAATTATTTTTACACGAGCAACGTTGAACAGTTTGAAGCACCGTATAATTTGAAATGGAACGGAGCAACGGCAAACTGGGCTAAAGTGGACGGCGCTTCTTCCTATGACGTTACGCTGTACGATTTTAATGGACAAGTTAAAACTGTAACAGTAACGGAAGATTGGTATGACTTTTCGGAATATAATCCTAAAGACGGTTGGACTTTTAAGGTTCAAGCCAAAGGTGACGGCAAGTCTACAGCCAAGAGATCGAGTAATGCAACGGAAAGCCCTGCAAAAACGACCTCTTATAACATTACCGTAGTTGCTTACGGAACAGGAAACTTGACCAATACGGGAAAAGTGTCAATGGAAACCGAAAACGACACTCAGGACTTCTCGACATCTGTCGGCGATACTTTTATCAAGAATACCGAGGTAACGGTGAAAGCCGAAGCAAATCCCGGCTATGAGTTTGTTGCGTGGAGAGTAACTACACCCGAAAATCCCGAAGCAACACTCTCGACAGATGCGACGCATACCTTTAAGTTGGAAAACAATCTTCAGTTGTTTGCCGTATTCCGCGCTATTCCTACTGAATATATCATAGTATATGACGGAAACGACGCTTCCGGCTATATGGCAGACGATGTGGTAAGCGTAGGCGGTACATACACCCTTAAAGACTGCGGCTACACCACACCGAGTGGTAAGAAATTTGTCGGTTGGGCAATTGGTAGTAAGGATGCAACGCCTATTAAACAACCCGGCGAAGAAATTACAATTAACGCAGATACAACCATTTATGCAGTTTGGGAAAATCTATACTTTACTTCGCAGCCTACAGATACAAGTGGAAAGATTGGCACGGATGTTAAATTACCTGTAACAATCAATCTTTTGCAAGTGCCGGACGAAGATACACCGTATATAGTTCTTGAAGTTAAGAACGGCGAAAATTGGGAAAAAGTAGCCGAAACAAAGCGTAGCGAGTGGAACTCATTGAACGGTGGATTTACCATCAAACAAAACAGCGCTTGCACCAAAGAGTACAAATATAAGATTTACAACGGTACGGAATGGATTGAGAGCGATACATTCACGGTAGAGTTCTTACCGATTATCGTAACCTTTGCCGATAGCACACATTCTACAATTACAGAACCGATTGAGGTTGATACGGTAGGCGGTAAAATAACAAAGCCCGAAAATCCTACGTATCTCGGCGATACATTTAGCGCTTGGTGGGCTAACGGAGAGTGGGATTTTGAAAACCGTACGGTAACTCAAGATATTACGCTATATGCTTCTTGGGCGGGATGTGGCTACTACGGAGATATCCCTAATGTTTATGCAAAGCCCGGGGAAAAGGCAAAAATTGACCTTTCAAACGTAAATTATAACAACACCTATACCTATGTATATAAGTATGACGGTGCAAACTGGGTACAGGTTGAAAATGTTACGAATTATTCGTATTATAATCTTCCAGCAAGCGCAGAGGAAAAAACCGAAACTTACAAAATCGTTATCAATGCTTCTAAACAGATTGAAAGTAACGAATTTACTGTAACTTGGACTAACACCTTGCCGACCTATTTTGTTTCTTACGGCGTAGGAGAAGGACAAGGTTCGGGCGGTGCTGACTATGATATCGAACACGGAACAAATTATACCTTGGATTCCTACGAAATTTTTGGTACAATCGTTGCTCCCGATGGAAAAGTATTTGACTATTGGAGCATTCGTGTGGGCGAAAACGCAATGAATGCCACGGAAATTGCACAAAAGAAGGCAGGCGAAACGATTACGGTTACCGCAAACACGTTCGCTATCGCTATGTGGAAAAACGCTCCTACCGTAACGGTATCCTATTATTCTATCGGAAACATAGTTGATAGTGATACGGTAGCCGTAGGAACGCAACACACGTTGATGGATGCACAAGGACTTGATGTTCCTTCAGGTAAGAAATTCAAGGCTTGGGCAATCGGCGGTCTTGGCGGCGAACAAAAACAGCCCGGTGAGCAGATTACGGTTACGGAAGAAACAAATATTTATGCAGTTTGGGAAGATATCCCCGTAACCAATTATACCATCAACGCAACCGCAGGTGCTAACGGCACAATTTCTCCTTCGGGCGAAGTTACCGTAGCAGAAGGTGAAGATAAGACCTTCACGATCACAGCCAACAGCGGTTATCACATCAAGGACGTTAAGGTTAACGGATCAAGCGTAGGCGCAGTATCTACCTACACATTTACCGATGTAGCCGCTAACGCAACCATTACCGTTGAATTTGAGGTTGATACCGTTCCTCACGTATGCAATCCTACTCTCGTTCCCGAGGATGAGCCGGATTGCCTTACCGCAGGCAAGAGCGCATATTACCATTGC
>JAGAPA010000007.1 GCA_017623455.1 Clostridia bacterium
ATATCTACTTTATTACAACTTGTTCGCGCTTTCCATTGGCTTTTTAGGACGCGTTTGCAAGCATAAATATTCGTTGTCTTCGCACGCTTTAGCAGTAGTTTTAGCCATATGCCTAACCGCGTTTTTTACCTTATTAGATTGCGTAATAACGCCGCTCGTGTATGCCTTTAGCTACAAAGCTGCAAACGCTTATTTCCTCGCCTCAATTCCGGTAGCTGTATCTCAGATGATTTGTTCTTTGGCAACGTCGGCTTTATTATTTTTTCCGTTAATGAAAGTATTGCAAGAAATTAAATAAAAAAATTCGCATCTATGAAAATGCGAATTTTTTTTTATTCGTTGTCTTTAAGCGCAAAATCTTTGGGAGAGCAACCAACGTTCTTTTTGAAAATCCTCGAAAAGTAGTTGTAATCGTTATAGCCAACAAGCGTAGCAACGTCTTTTAGCGAAGTTGCGCCCTCGGTAAGCAAACGTTTTGCTTCGGTTATACGCTGTGAAATGAGATAGTTAATTATAGAAATGCCCTCGTTTTTCTTAAAAACCGTGTCGCAATAGTTTGGTGAATACCCCACGTATGAGGCTATTGTGGATAGGGAGATAGATGATTGCAAGTTTTCCAGTATGTATTTTTTAATGGTTGAAACCAAAGGATTTTCGTTCATTGTTCTCTTTTTCTCGCTTAAAAATTTAAGAATGAGATTAATAACGTCGTCAATTTTATCTTCATATAAAGCGTAAGTTTTGATAATTTCGTCGCATACGCCGAAAAGTAATTTTAACTCGTAAGAAATGCAATCCGCAATACATAACGGCAAATCGTTTCCCTCTTCGCCCACGTAGTTAAAACTGATATACTCAACTTTACTTTTTTCCTCGCGCATACGTAATGAGCCTTGCTTAATAAGAATAGCGTCGCCTGCTTTAACGGTAACTTTTTCACCGTTAATAAAGTACGTTAAACTGCCCTTAAGGACAAACGTTAGGTCGTTAAAGGCTATTTTTGTCGGAAAGACAGGCGGAGCAAATCCGCTTTTATTGTGTCTGTATAGTGTCGTTTTCATATTTTGAGCATATCACATAATACCTTATTGTGTCAACAAAATTTGCTTTATTGCTTATATTTAATCATAAGATTGTGCTAAAATTACTAAAAAATAGTTGCTTTTTACCTTGTTTAGATAGAAAGATTATGCTATAATATTAGAAAAGGAGGACTTTATTATATGAAAATGACTTTTAGATGGTATGGCGAAAGTGATAGTATTCCACTTAACTATATCAAACAGATACAAGGAATGGACGGCGTAGTTACTGCCGTGTACGACGTTCCCGTAGGACAGGTATGGGATCTTGACAGGCTTATGCGTCTTAAGAAACTTTCTAACGATGCAGGTCTTAATATGGAGGTTATAGAGAGCGTTCCCGTTCACGAGGATATCAAGCTCGGACTTCCCACGCGCGATAAATACATCGAGGCATATAAGCAAAATATTATAAACTGTGGTAAAGCCGGCGTAAAGTGTATATGCTATAATTTTATGCCTGTATTCGATTGGCTTCGTACCGATCTTGCATTCAAACACCCCGACGGAGCAAATTCTTTGGCTTATGCGCACGACACTCTTATGAAGCTTGATCCCAAGAATTTGCATTTACCGGGTTGGGACGAGAGTTACACAACCGACGAACTCAACAAACTTTTGGATTCATATAAGGGAATGACTCACGAGAAATTATTTGAAAATCTCGTTTATTTCCTTAACGCAATTATGCCTGCATGCGACGAGGCGGATGTAGATATGGCAATACATCCCGACGATCCACCGTGGGATATGTTCAATCTTCCCAGAATTATCTGCAAAGAGAGTGATTACGATAAGCTTTTTGAAGCAGTTCCAAACAAGCATAACGGTATTACGTTTTGTACGGGAAGCTTAGGAGCAGGCAGATTTAACGATCTTCCCAAGATGGCGGCAAAGTATGCAAGCCGTATTTACTTTGCTCATCTTCGTCAGCTTAAATACGAAGGCGAAACTGATTTTTACGAGAACGGACATCTTACCGAACGCGGTAATATCGATATGTATGCAATTGTAAAAGCACTTGTTGATAACGGCTTTGACGGCTTTGTTCGACCCGACCATGGAAGAAATATCTGGGGCGAAAGCGGAAAGCCCGGCTACGGTCTTTTTGACAGAGCACTTGGTGCTACTTATTTGTTCGGTTTGTTTGAAGCAGTAGAAAAAGCAAAAGGTCTATAATCTTCGCAATAGTGCACAAACTTTACGTTTTGCTCGGTTACGTACGCCATAGTACGCGCCCGTCACAAAACCGCAGTTTGTTTCTCTTGCTCGATTCTATCCCTTTTGTACCGCAATAGTGCACAAACTTTACGTTTTGCTCGGTTACGTACGCCATAGTACGCGCCCGTCACAAGACTGCAGTTTGTTTCTCTTGCTCGATTCTATCCCTTTTGTACCGCAATAGTGCACAAACTTTACGTTTTGCTCGGTTACGACACCCTTCAATTCATAATTAAAAAATCAAGGAGAAAAACAATGAAATTACCATTTAACGTAGACTTAAAGAATAAAATTATCGCAATAACAGGTGCAGGCGGAGTTCTTATGAGCGAGTTTGCCAAGGCTCTTGCCGAGTGTGGAGCAAAGGTTGCCCTTCTCGACATCAATTACGACGCAGCAAAAAAGTATGCTGACGAAATTGGAGTGAACGCCCTTGCCGTTAAGTGCAACTGCTTGGATAAAGCAAGTATTGAACAAGCTAAAAAAGCTATCAATGAAAAGTTTGGAGTAGTAAACTTCCTCATCAACGGAGCAGGAGGAAACAATCCTAAAGCTACGTGTGATAACGAAACCATGACTCCTAATTTAGAAGGAGCTAAGGATTTCTTTGCTCTTGACGAAAGCGGACTTAAGTTTGTTTTCGATCTTAACATTACTTCTGCATTCCTCACAACTCAGGTGTTTGCAAAGGATATGGTAAAAACGGGTGGAAATATTATCAATATTTCTTCGATGAACGCATATCGTCCTCTTACTAAGATTCCTGCATACAGCGCGGCAAAAGCAGGAATAAGCAATTTTACACAGTGGCTTGCCGTTCACTTTGCGCCATGCAATATTCGTTGTAATGCAATTGCGCCCGGTTTCTTTGTGACAAATCAAAATAAAGCTCTTTTGTTTAACGAGGACGGAACTCCCACGGCAAGAACGGGCAAAATTCTTGCTGCAACTCCTATGAAGAAATTCGGTGAAGTTTCAGACCTTATCGGCGCGCTTTTGTGGCTTTCCGACGACAACGCAAGCGGATTTGTAACAGGAACTGTTATCCCGGTAGACGGAGGATTTTCTGCATACAGCGGAGTATAATGTTATGAGATTTTTTGACGATAACGTTTTATTATATACCAATGAGGCGAAACAGCTTTACGATAAAGTAAAAGATTTACCTATTTTGGATTACCATTGTCATCTCGATCCCTCGCTTATCGCTAAAAACGAACGGTTTACGGACATTGGACAGCTATGGCTTGCAGGCGACCACTACAAGTGGAGAGCAATGCGAATTATGGGTGTAGACGAAGAATATATTACGGGCAATAAATCTTGGAAAGAGAAGTTTTGTGCGTACGCATCCGTTCTCCCCTCGCTTATCGGAAATGCTCTTTATTATTGGACTCATTTTGAGCTTAAGCAAATTTTTGGAATAAACGAGCCGTTAAATTCTCAAAGCGCCGAGCGTATCTACGACTTGGCTAACGAGAAGTTAAAATCGCTTTCGGTATATCAACTTTTCGATCTTTTTAAGGTAGAAGTGGTGGCTACGACAGACGATCCAATCGATAGTTTAGAACATCATAAAACGTATGGAAATACGCGCGTAATTCCCACTTTCCGACCCGATAAGCTGTATGCATTAAATGACGAATATATTCAAAAACTCGCATACGTATCGGGTAAACCGATACAAAATCTTGAAGATTTGCTTGTGGCGATAGAGAATAGATTGGACTTTTTCGTGTCGAAAGGTTGCAAAATGTCCGATCACGGTTTTGATGCGTTTCCGTCAGAATACGCTACAGAAAGCGAAGCTAAACAAATTTTTGCAAAACGACATAATGCAACGGCGGAAGAAAAGGATAAATTCTTTGGTTTCTTGCTTTTGTGGTTGTCTTCGCAGTATGCAAAGCGCGGTATAACTATGCAAATTCACTTTGCGGTAACGCGTAACGTAAACCCCCACGGCTTTGCTAAATGTGGAGCAGATAGCGGATTCGACGTTATATCCACCCCCACCGATCCTAAGCGTCTTATCGACTTTTTATCGCGTACTACCGACGAAACGCGTCCCGAAATTATACTTTACACACTAAATGACGCGCCATTAAAATCTCTTACTGCAATAACCGGTGCGTTCAGAAAGGTAAGAATGGGCGCTGCGTGGTGGTTTAACGATACGGTAGAAGGCATAAGAACTAATCTTAAAACTATTGCCGAATATTCAGCGCTTGGCAGTAATTTAGGTATGCTTACCGATTCGCGCAGTTTTTCAAGCTATAGCCGTTTTGACTTTTTCCGAAGATTGCTTTGTGAGTACGTAGGTAATCTCGTAAATAAAGGCGAGTATGATATGAGTAGTGCTGAAGAATTGGTTAAAAACATATGTTATAACAATCCTAAAGCTATATTATAAATGTAAAATGGCAAGATTTTGAAAAATATATTTAAAATTTTACTTTACAAGTTTTATAAAAAGTAGTAACATTTACGTAGAGCAAAATAAAGTTAACAAACGTCGAAACATAATTATCGCGCGCATAACTTTTTTCGTGCTATACTTTAAGAAAATAATTTTACAATAAAGGAGTAATCATGGATAAGAGAATACCCGTTGTGGTAATCAAAGAATTGAGCGAAACCGAAAAGATTCTTTCGGCATTGCAGGCATATGGCATTAACTGTGCAGAGATAACATTCCGTACAGCTTGCGCAAAGGAGGCTATCGCTCTTGCCGTAAAGCTTTTCCCGGATATGAACGTGGGAGCAGGTACGGTAATAAATAAAACTCAATGTGAAGAGGCGTTAAAAGCCGGAGCTAAGTTTATTGTATCCCCAGGACTTTCGGTAGAAGTAGCAAAGCTTTGTAAGGAGAATAATATTCCTTACTATCCCGGTTGCGTTACGCCCACCGAAATTATGCAGGCTCTTGATCTTGGAATAGAAGTGGTAAAATTCTTCCCCTCGCACGTTTACGGTGGTCTTAAGGCAATGAAAGCGCTTGCCGGTCCGTTCCCTCAAATCAAATTTATTCCTACGGGCGGAGTGGATAGCAGTAATATTGACGAATATCTTGCATGGGATAAAATTTACGCAGTGGGAGGCTCTTCCTTTGTAAAAGAGGCTCTTGACAGTATGGAGAAATAATTATGAAAAAAATCGTAACTTTTGGAGAAGTAATGTTAAGACTTGCGCCCGAGAACTACTTAAGATTCGTTCAGAGCGACAAGTATGAGGCAACGTATGGCGGAGCAGAGGCAAACGTTGCCGTATCATTGGCAAACTACGGAATGGATGTAGCGTTCGTTACCAAGCTTCCTTCCCACGAGATTGGTCAGGGAGCTATAAATTCGCTCAGAAAATTTGGCGTGGACACGAGCAAGATCGTTCGTGGCGGAGAGCGTGTAGGTATTTATTTTTGCGAGAAAGGCGCAAGCCAAAGACCAAGCAAAGTAATTTATGACAGAGCTCATTCTTCTATTTCTACGGCTGTTTCCGAGGATTTTGATTGGGAAAGCATTTTGGACGGAGTATGTTGGTTCCATTTTACGGGAATTACGCCTGCTCTTTCGGATACTACGGCTCAGGTTTGTCTTGATGCGTTAAAAGTGGCAAAGGCAAAAGGTATTACCGTTTCTTGCGACCTTAACTTCCGTAAAAAGCTTTGGACAAAAGAAAAGGCAGGTAAGGTAATGAGTGAACTTTGTTCTTACGTTGACTACTGTATCGCAAACGAAGAAGACGCTAAAGACGTGTTTGGGATTGAGGCGGACAATACCGATATTTACGGTGGAAAACTCAACCGCGAAGGCTATATATCCGTTGCTAAAAAGCTTACCGATAAGTTTGGGTTCAAGGGTGTAGCAATTACGCTCAGAGAAAGCAAGTCCGCTTCCGATAACGATTGGTCCGGTATGCTTTATACCGAAGGCAATGCATACTTCAGTAAGAAGTATTCTATGCATATCGTAGACAGAGTGGGTGGCGGTGATAGCTTTGGAGCAGGATTGATTTATTCTCTCACAAACGGCTATGACAGTCAAAGCGCAATCGAGTTTGCGGTAGCAGCTTCTTGTCTTAAACACACCATCGAGGGCGACTACAACATGGTATCTGTTGCAGAAGTTAAAAACCTTGCCGGCGGAGATGCCAGTGGCAGAGTTCAAAGATAAATTCTTATATATTTGATACAATATAAACACCCTGACGTAAAGTTGGGGTGTTTGCTTAGCAATAACGTAAGTAAATCAAAATCAGTTGACAAAATGTTGTTTTAGCGTACCAAATTTGAGAAGTATATAAAATATAATACTAAAAATAACCTTTAATCGGTTGTAATTTTCGTATTAAAATGCTACAATATATAAGAGCGAAGCCGTGAGAGGATTAAATGACAAAAATTAATCTTAAAACTAAAGATAAAGTAAAAGTAGGACGGAAAAATAAATCCGCCGCACTTTGCGCATGCAACGAAGAAGGTTACGGATGTTTTGCGTTGTTGAGAAATGACGGAATTCTTCCGTTAAAACTAACGAAAAATCTTGCAATATTAGAGTGTAAAAAATCTAAAAGTATAGCCACGTCCCGCGTTCTATACAAAGGATTTCAGCAAATCGGAGATGCAAAACAATTTGTCCACGTATCGCACGTTTTAGGACAAAAACTCCCCAAGAATGAGATAAAAACAACCTTAAAACAGCTAAAAAAATTCTCGATAGTTCTGATGTATATCGGAAATGACGTAAATAATGATATCGAGGAATTGATTCAGCTTGCCGTTGCAATAAAAAAGCATGCGTCCGTGATACTGTGCTATCACAAAACTTATAGCCTGCTGTCCTCATCTCTTATATCTTGCGCAAACGCTATATTTGCGTGCTTTAACAAAGATAAAGAGGACGGTAAAGCGTTGTGCAATCTTATTCTCGGTTATTCTTCACCGTACGCAAGGGTTTGTATTGACGGAGCAGAACCGTTTCCTTATACTTGCTTTACCGAGGATATAAAGCAGGAATATGCGTTCATTGGTTATGGGCTTTCGTATGTAAATTTTTCATATACCAACGTTTATTTGTCTTGCCATACGGCAAAGATAGGAGAATTTATTAACGTTGAGGTTGTGGTCACCAATAATTCCATATATAAATCAAGTGAAATAGCTCAGACGTTCGTAACTCCCAAGCAAACCTTTAAGCCCTACCTTGTAGATTACGGTAAGTTTGATATAAGCGTGGGAGAAAGCGTAACTCTATCATTTACCATTGATACGTCCAAATTGGATTATTCAGCTTTTGAGTCTGACGGCGAGTGCGAGTTTTATGCTTGTATAGGCAAATCGTCAACCGATTGCGTACGCGTACCTTTTAAGGTAATATTTTAAGAACGGTTTCCGTTCTTTTTTTATAGAATAAAAAGCCGTATTGTACGCAAAATAATTAGTATGAAGAGAAAGAGGCTTTGGTTAAACGTTGCGCTTATGATTACGCTTACCGTTATGACGGTTTGGTATTTAAGTAAGACTCAAATAATAACTCCTCAAACGTTGTCATCCTTGAGGTTTTCAAGCTGTATAACGGTTGTTTTTTGGGTGTATTTGAATTTTGCCTTTTTGTCTTTTATCGAAAAATTTATATACGGTAGTTTTTGCAAGTATCCATACGCTACGGCGATGCTTACAACCCTATATGGAAATTTGGGTTCATCTGTTTCTCCGCTGAAAAGCGCGCATTTTCCGCTAAAGACGTACGCGCAAAAAACGAGAGGAATGTTGTTATCCCAAACGTTAACGGGAGTCACTAAATGCCAGATTATTTTTTCGTTAACTTCCATATTCGTGTACGGAACGTTAATGATAATTTTGATTGTTTTTGGTCAGTCGCTGTATATTGGCGAGTGGATAGTTCCGGCGTATACGGTCGTTGCTGTCGGATTTTCCGCCAACGTTATTATTTGTATAGTTCTTACCCTTGTCAGCCGTTTTGAAAAACTCAGAACTTTAGTTTTAACAATATTGGCATCTATAATAAAAATCTTCAGGAAGCGATTTGATAAAGAGCTGTTTATACGGCAAAAAACAGACCGTCTTCAGCTTTTCAAGCAACAAACGTCTGCTGTGTTTAGCGATTTTAGATTGTTTTTATTTCCTTCGATTGCGTATGCTGTTTATATGGTTACGTCGTGTTTGGCGCCATACGTATCGTATTTATCTGTAACAGGAGTAGCTTTTTCACTAAAAGATTGTTTTAATTTTTATTTACTTGCATTGGCGGTGGTTTACCTAACAAACGTAATACCGGTGCCCGGGGGCTGTGTTGTGGCTGAGTTTTCCTTCAGTATAATATTCAAAGCAGTTTTAGGTAAACATCTGGCTCAAACTCTGTTATTGTGGAGATTTTGTACTTATTACATTCCTACGGTTATTAATCTTGTTGTATTTGCTATAACGTCATTAAAAAGAGGAGCGCAAAACGGGTGATGTTCTTAGCGGGGAATATGAAAATCATCACTAAGTGCGAGCATCGCATTTGACTGGTCAAATACTCTATGGGCTAAGCCCAAGCCATTATTACAAGCAGAAAGAGCAAACACGCGAGAGGGAAAAAACCTTATGTGTCCTCTCTTTTTCTGCTCTGCGATATGTTTGCAAGCAAACGCGATATACTCGCTTTGCTCGTGCGATATATTGTCGCTTCGCTTCAATGTGATATGATATAAATCCCCTCACGCCTCGCAGGGCATATCGCTTGCCGTAGGCAAATATCGCTCCCGAAGGGAATATCACAAATCCCGCAAGGGATTTATATCGTTGCGTGTTCTCCGTTAAGGACAACACGCTAACGTCTAATTATTTTTTTTGTAATACTTATGCGGAGTTTCTCCAAATTTCTTCTTAAAGACCGAAATAAAATACGAGCAGTCCGAAAATCCCGATTTAATACAAACGCTATTAACCGGCAGACCTTCGCTCAAAAGTTTTTGCGCGTAGGCAAGCTTTTTTGCTTCTAAAAATTCTCTCGGAGAAAGTTGAATGTATTTCTTAAACCATCTGTTAAGCGTAGCAGAGCTTATGAAAAATTTATTATTAATTTCACTTACGTTGTGAATATGCATAAAATTAGTATCAATGTAGTCGAGTATTTTTTGAATTTCGGTTGGCAACGAAATTTCTTCTGATTGAGAGTTTAAGTTTTTTTCGCTTAAAAATAACGACAAAAAGGCGAGTAAATTGGCGCTTTTTTCAATTTTATTTTTACTGGTTCTAAGTCCTTCTAACTGTTCTAACAGCTTTACTTTTGTTTTCTCCGAAAACGAGTATTTATTAGTGAAGTTTTCGCGTGTAAAATCCAAGATTGGAGATTTTTCGTCGCAATCTATCCATAAGCAATAATGTTCGTGAATACACGGTGAGTTGTATATGCAAATATGTACGTCGTTGGGTTTTGTGACGATTATATCGCCCTTTTTTACAGGGTAAAACGTGTTGTTTACTAAAAAATAAACGTCTCCGGAGATATTAACGTAAAATTCATATCCCGAATGTAGGTGTGACGGGTCAAGAGAAGGATCATCAGGTGTATGGAAAGAGTTCTCGTATACAAGATGAAACCTGACTTTGCCTGTGTCTATTGGGAAATTTTCAAATGAAGGATTATACATAGTTTGTTTACCGTAACTAAATTGATTTAAAATTTGTATTTTTTGATTTAAAATTCATACAAATATTAGAAATTTAGTACTATTATATACTTATATAAAATATATGTCAACCTTTGGAGATGAGATTATGAAAATAACGTTTTTAGGCGATAGTATAACTTTTGGCTACGCACTCGATGATAAAAGCAAAAAATATACGACACTTGTGTGTAAGGAATTAGGAGCAGAGGAAGAAAATTTTGGAATTACAGGAACGCTCATGGCTCGTTCGGGGCTTAATCTTTCCGACGGTAATGCATTTTTAGATAGATTGTATATCTTGGAGAATGCTGAGGTATGCGTTATTTTTGGCGGAACTAACGATTATTTTTGGACAAGCGATCCTATTGCGCCTAAAGATAAGAACGACAAAGACAGCAGGTATTTTATAAATGCCGTAGATGAAATTTGTAAGTTTTGCAAAAATAGAACAGATACTAAATTTCTTATAGTGACGCCATATCCGCATCACGGAATAGGTAATTATTACGGTGGTCCGATATGGAGTTGGGAAGGAAGGAGCGAGCACGATACGAACGAGCTTAATATTGTGGGACACAAGCTTGAAGACTATGTTGACGTGTTGATAGAGCGCGCGAACAAATACGGTATTCCCGTTTTGAATTTACATAAAAATTTTGATTTTGATTGGAGATTACATACTGTAGACGGCTGTCATCCAAACGAAGACGGGCATCGGTTACTTGCCAATGCAATATTAAATAAACTCAAGGAAATAATATAGGATAGAATGTAGTATACTTTCAATTTAGCATTAGTTAAACAACAAATACGGAATAATTATTGATTTTTTTTATAGTCGTACCGTTTTTTTTATCACACGTATTGACATATAACGCATTATATAGTATAATTTATAAAGATTTATAATGAGAGGTATAGCGTATGGTGGCATTGTATCAACATGCAAAATTGGGGAAGATATGGTACGAGAAAAATTTTTGGAACGGAGCCACAACGATAATGGTTGACGATATAGAGCTGACCAGAATAAATTCTTTAATGTATACGTATGATCGGGATGGGATTAAGTATACCGTTATAATACAGGGCAATGCATTTAGCGGTCTTAAGCTTAATTTTTCCACAAATGAGAAAAACGTTAAACCAATAATCGTGCCTATGGTTGCCCCCTTTAAGGCATACGAATATATCATTGCGTTTATATCCGCAATTTTGGTTGCGGTGTGGGTAAGCGTAGGAATGTTTGTTCCGAGTCCAATCTTGAAAATGAGCGGAGTAGAGGGCTTGATTTGTGCGCTACTTGCGTTTGTCGGATTGGCTGTGGCAGGAAGAACGGAAGAAGTAAAGTACAGAATGTTTATTTTAATAATTACTAACATTTTAGGCTTGGGAATATCGGTACTATTGACCTTTATATAAAATACGGATAAGGAGATAATTATGAATTACGGATTACAGCTTTATAGTGTAAGGGATCTTACAAAAGAGAGTTTGGAGGAGGCGGTAAGGCAGGTTGCCGAGCTCGGTTATAAAAACGTTGAGTTTGCAGGTTTTTTCGGAAGAAGTGCCGATGAGGTTGTTGCAATGCTCAAAGCTAATAATATTGAGATTAGCGGAACACATTCTTCACTTGACGATCTTATCAATAAATATGATGAAACCGTTGCGTTCCATAAGGCTATTGGAAATAAATATTATATTATTCCTTCGTACAGACTGTCAAATCAGCAAGAGATTGATTATTTTGTAGAAAAGGTTAACGAGATTATGCCTAAGCTTGATAAAGAAGGAATAACGCTTGCTTTTCATAACCACGCAAGAGAGTGTATGCCAAATGCGGACGGTAGCGTAGCTTTAGAGCAGATGATTTATCGAACGAATATAAAGCTTGAAATCGACACTTATTGGGCATACGTGGGCATGAAAAACCCTGTTGAGCTTATTACCCGCCTTAAGGACAGAATCATTTGTATCCACGTAAAGGACGGATATGCTGACGGAAAGGGTATGCCGCTTGGTATGGGAACTGCACCTGTCAAAGACGTTTACGACAAGGCGAAAGAACTTGGGTTTTTAATGGTGGTAGAAAGTGAAACCTGTAATCCAAGTGGTATTGCTGAGGCTGAAATTTGTATAAAATATCTTAAGTCTTTAGAAATATAAAAAGAAAAGGCTCGTTCGGTTACAGACTTTGCAGGTAATAATTTAAATTATTATATTTAGAGCAAAAGAGCTTACAAAATTTGTGTTATTGTTTTGCTAAATAACAATATTGGGAGTACGCCTGCGTACCGCTCTTACAAGAACACTTGTCTTTCTTGTGTTTTTCTCGTCAAAACATAATAATATTTATCAACCATTTGTTGTGACATAGCCAAATAAAAAAACGTTTCATTTTGAAACGTTTTTTTGTATACGTATGCAAGTTTTTAGACTAAGAGCATAATGCCGTACGTAGCGAGCACCGCAACTATTGCAAGAATTGCAACAACAACGAGCGAGCGTTTTGTAATTGATGCAATAAGTGCAATAACGGTTCCGACCGAAGCCATAATAATGCTTTCTGCAGAACTTCCCGTAGAGTAGAAGATTGCAGGGAACGTCATTGCGGATAGAACGGCGTACGGAATATAATAAAGTAAGCTTTTGATAAAGTTTGATTTGATTTTTTTGCGGAAGAACACGAACGGAATCATTCTTATAATATAGGTAACGATAGCCATTACGAATGTCAGGATTATTGCGATAATATATTTATCCATTATATTATTCCTCCTCGTTATCCTTAATAGGAAAGAAGATTGCGCCGACAACTGAAGCAACGAGTGCGCAAATAATATAGGTAATTCCGACGGGTACAACTTTAAGAAACGGAATGAAGAAGAATGCGCAAGAGAGAGCAACCGATATAAGCACAACGGGTATTATTTTTTTATCGTTCATACCTGCAGGAATAACTATAGCGATAAACATTGCGTAAAGAGCAATGCTGAGCGCGTCGGAAATAAAAGTGGGGAGGATGCTTCCCAAGAGCGCTCCTGAGATAGTTCCTACAGACCAACCTATAAACGGTAATAAAATAAGTCCGAGCATGTATTTTTTACTAATAGGCTGTGTTTTGGAAACTGCCACGCCAAAAATCTCATCCGTTATACCAAAAGCGCAAAGAAGTCTGTCCGCAACGGTAAATTTATCCTCAAGCTTTTGTGATAATGTCAGCGACATTAAAAAATAACGAGCGTTTATTACTAATTGAGTGAGAATTATTTGGAACAAAGCGGAAAGGAAAGTTGTGGCTGTAGCCGAGGCAATAACTTCTACACCTGCAAGCTGTCCTGCTGACGTAAGATTTGTCATGGAAATCAGCAGAGAAATAAGAGGATTAATCATTTTTGACGTTGCAGTAACGCCAAAAGCAAAGGACACCGAGAGATATCCCAAAGCAATAGGTATTCCGTCACTAACGCCTTTTTTAAATGTTAAAGTAGAAATTTTAGCCATTAAAACTGCCTCGTTTTCAAAAATCCAGTATATTTTATCACATTAATTAAAATCTTGCAACCTTATTTATATCTGTTACATAAAAAAACAGTGTAGCAATCAAGCCACACTGTTTAAGTTTTACCTATTCTGCTTTTGCCTTGAGAAGCTCTCTGATGTCCTTGAGAAGATCCTCGGTAGTGGGATTTGCAAGTCTGTCAGCCTTAGCCTTTTCTTCCGCTTCAGCCTTAGCTTTAGCTTCTGCTTCCGCTTCATCTTTAGCTTTTTGTTCAAGCCATGCTTTTACTGCTGCTTTGTTGGAAAGCTTGATACCGTCTTTTTTCATCTGCTTCTTTTCTTCCTTGGTGGGAATTCCGTCCTTAACTCTTTCCGAAATCTTCTTCTGGCCGTCGCGGAATGAGTTAATAACTTTTACGATTGTGAAGAGAACGATTGCAATGATAAGGAAGTTGATAATTGCGCTTATAAACGAGCCCCAGTCGATGTAGATGGAGTGGGTAAGGTCCCAAACTTGAGAGGTAACACCGTTTGCATCTGTTACTTCTTTCCAAGCGGGAGAAAGCATAGTAATAGCACCGCTAAGACCGTTTTTACCAATACATAAAGCAATCAACCAATTAACTAACGGCTTTAAGATAAAATTACTTAAACCGTTTACAATGCCGGTAAATGCACCACCGACGATAACACCGACGGACATATCAAGTACGTTGCCTCGGGTTATGAATTTTTTGAATTCAGCAAAAAAATTTTTCATAACTATCTCCTAAATTTTATTTGATACAGTTATTATACTTTTATCGTCGAAATTTGTCAACCGCTTTTAGAAAATTTGTAAAATTCAAGAAAAAAACATATCTAAAGAGTTGACTTTAGGCTTTTGTTAATATATAATAAGTCATGTGGTGATCATATCGTAGGGGATCCACCCGTTCTCATCCCGAACACGGAAGTTAAGCCCTACAGAGCCGATGCAGTAGTGTGACGGACACGTCATGCAAGGACAGGACGTCGCCACTTTTTTATTTTAAATCAAAATCCGAACATCGTATAGCAGTTCGGATTTTTTATATGGTTAAAATGTTTTGCTTTATTTTTTAAGTAGCTTGTTGGATATTGGATAAAGAGCAAAATAAAGAGGTATTCCCAAAACTACAAGAACAACAAGCTCTCCAATTCCTATCCACATCGCTGTAATGAAGTACGTTTGCATAATTTCCGTAATACTCAATATTGCAAACGGAATGATAAATGCATTAAATAACGTTGGAGAAAGAACTCCTATAATAAGACGCAAAAAAGTATTTTTAATATATTTACCGGCAACATAGCTTACGAGAGCCGCAATGAGGGTGGCAAGAGTGCCCAATACCATATCCAAAGGTCCTGCGGTTGAAAAAATATTGCTTAAAAAACATCCTACAGTAAGTCCTACTACAGACTGAGGAAAAAATAGAGGGAGTATGCACAATGCTTCGGAAACTCTAAACTGCATCGGTCCGTAAGAGAACGGATAGAGAGCGAGAGTCAGAGCGCAGTAAAGCGCCGCAATAATAGCTGTGTACGTGATAGATAAAGTTTTGTTTTTCATTAATTTACCTTACTGACAAAAAAAATCCCGATGGAAAACCTCGGGAAATACATAAAACCGTAATTTGTCAGCTTACCTTAGTTTTGTTTTAAGACAGGAGGTTTTCGAACTGTCTGCGATTATTATATACCGACAAAAACTTTTTGTCAACTGATCGGATAAATTTATTCCGTAAATTTTTATCGATTTATATTGCAAAATAGAAATATATATGTTATACTATATATGTTAGAATGAAAATTTTGCGCTTGAAAAAGCAGAGGGTAAAGCAAATGAGAAAATTCGACACAAAAGTTCAGCATTTACGAAATAAGGTTTTGAGAGAAGTAGCCAGAAGCGAATGGAACGATACGTTAGCTAAAGATCTTCCCGATATACCCAAAAAGATTATTCCGGGTAAAACCCCTGTTAGCAGATGTTGCGTATACAAGGAACGAGCCATTCTTGCCGAAAACGAGAAGATGGCTATGGGGGGAAATCCGAATAATCCCAATATTATCGAGGTAATGGAGATAGCGTGCGATGAATGTCCGCAGGGTGGATACCAAGTAACCGATTCGTGCCGAGGCTGTCTTGCTCATCGTTGTGTGGATTCGTGTTCTAAAAACGCAATCATTATTGACAGCGAACAAAAAGCGCATATCGACAAGAGTAAATGTATCAATTGTGGGCTTTGCGCTAAGAACTGTCCGTTCAGTGCCATAACAGACTATAAGCGTCCTTGCGAAAATGCGTGTAAGCTTAAAGCTATTTCTCCCGATAAGGAAACTAACGCTGCGTCTATTAATTATGATAAGTGTAACGAATGTGGCGCGTGTGAATATCAGTGTCCGTACGGAGCAATAGCAGATAAGTCCTTTATACTCGACGTTGTTCGTCTTATTAAAAACTCCAATAACAACGAAAACTATCATGTTTACGCGGTGGTTGCTCCCTCTATAGCAAGTCAGTTCAAGTACGCTCAACCCGGTCAGGTTTTCAGCGGAATAAAGGAACTTGGTTTTTACGACATAAAGGAAGTGGCTCTCGGCGCGGATTTGGTTGCAAAGCAAGAAGCTAAAGAGCTTGCCGAAAAGGGGATTTTGCTTTCGTCATGCTGTCCGTCTTTCGTGCGCTTTGTTAAAATTAATTTTCCGCAAATGGCAAAATATATTTCCGAAACTATTACTCCTGCGGCAATGATAGGAAAAATAATCAAGGAAAAAGACGAAAAGGCAAAAATCGTATTTATCGGACCTTGTACTTCCAAAAAGTCCGAGATAAAGCAATATAAAGAGCCTTATATTGATATCGTTATTACTTTTGAAGAGCTTCAGGCTTTGTTCCACAGTAAGGATATGGACATAACGACATTGGAAGCTGTTCGTCTTACCGATGCTTCTGCATACGGACGCAACTTTGCTCATAGCGGAGGAGTAACGGAAGCAATAGCGCAAGCAATTAAAGAACAGGGGCTTAACGTAACGCTTAAGCCGTTGCCATGTAATGGAATAGAAGAGTGTAAGATAGCGCTTCTTAGAATGCAAAAGGGACTTTTAGACGTAAACTTTATCGAAGGTATGGCGTGTGTGGATGGATGTATCGGCGGTGCAGGTAATCTTACGCACAACTTGAAAAACAAGTTAGACATACTTAAAGACGCAACGCAAGGTTATAAAACTATTGGCGAAGCAGTTGAAAAAATTTAATTCTAAAATACAAAAAACTCGCATACGTATGCGAGTTTTTGTGTAATTTCCACTATTTTTCATAAACCGAACGAGAAAGAATGTAGATATCGGGATAGTGACGGTAGTCTTGAGCGTAGTCAAGTCCGTAGCCAACAACGAATTCGTCTTCAATAACAAATCCCGTGTAGTCGGGCTGAAGTTCAACGACTCTTCTTTCGGGTTTGTCGAGCATTGTGACAATCTTAACCGAATTAGGACTGCGAGATGCAAGCAAACGCTTAAGGTAAGAAAGAGTTTTTCCGCTATCAACAATATCTTCTACGATAATGACGTCTTTTCCTACGATGGGATCGTCAAGGTCCTTAATTATCTTAACTTCACCGCTGGTCGTTTGGTTGCGGTAAGAAGAAATTGACATAAAGTCCATAGCGCAGTCGATTGTAAGAGCTCTCAAAAGATCGGTATAGAACATAATACTGCCCTTAAGGATGCAAATAAACAAAGGTTTTTTGCCTGCATAATCATGATCGAGCTGTTGAGCAAGCTCTTTAACTCTGGACTGAATCTCTTCTTTACTGATAAGTATTCTTTCAAAATCGGTTTTCATAAGTTTACCTCGTAAAATTTAGTTTCTTTATTATAGCGTATTAAAAAAAATTTGTCTACTAAATAAGTACTAAGAGTGTTGATTTTTCTTGCCAACGTAAACTAAATATGTTAAAATATATAATGTAATATTGTGCGTGCGCGTTAAATTGAGAATAAAATATGCGCGTTTACGATAAAACAACAGGAGAAATACTTATATGAGAATGCGAAAAAAGAGTAATCTTGAAACGAGAATGACTCAGCACCCGGATTATTTATTACTTAACGAGATAGGTTTTTTTGACGGCAAGTATACGGGTGTGACAGAAAAAAAAGAGATTAAGAAGTTTGACTTAAGACAGGTTTTCGGTAACGATAATCCCGTATATTTGGAAATCGGTTGCGGAAAAGGAGGTTTTGCCGTGCAGTTTGCTCAGCAAAATCCCAACATAAATATTCTTGCTTTAGAAGTAATAAGCAACGTAATAATCGTAGGCATGGAAAAGGCTGAAGAGTTAAAGATCCCCAATCTGAAGTTTATTAACTGTAGGGCAGAGCATCTCACTACGTATTTTGAAGATGCGGTGTTTGACCGAATTTTCCTTAATTTCTCTTGTCCGTATCCTAAAAATACATACGCAAACCGCAGACTTACTGCGCCTGCGTTTTTGGATGTTTATAAAAAGGTCTTAAAGAGAGGATGTGAAATTCATCAAAAGACTGATAACCAAAAGCTTTTTGAGTTTTCTATAGAAAATTTATCGGAAGCAGGTTTTATTCTTAAAAACGTTTCACTCGATCTTCACAACAGTAAATTTGAGGGTAACATCGTGACGGAATACGAGCAGAAATTCGTTTCTCAGGGCTTGCCCATTTACAGATTGGAAGCACAGTACAAATAAGGAGCAATTATGTTAGAACTTAAGAATATTGTATATAAAGCACCGGAAGACGGAAAAGAAATTATCTCCGACGTATCGTTTACTATTGACGACAGATTTGTTGCTATTACCGGACCTAACGGCGGAGGAAAATCCACTATCGCAAAAATTATTGCAGGCATAATCAAGCCTACGAGCGGACGTATTTTGCTTGACGGTGAAGATATTACCGATTTAAGCATAACGGAGCGCGCTAATAAAGGCGTTAGTTTCGCATTTCAACAGCCCGTTCGTTTTAAGGGAATTACGGTAAAAGATCTTATTACTCTTGCGGCAGGTAAGCCCATAAAAGTAAGTGACGTATGTACCTATTTGTCGGAAGTCGGATTGTGTGCAAGAGATTATGTTAACCGTGAGGTAAACGCATCTCTTTCGGGTGGAGAGCTGAAGCGTATTGAAATTGCAATGATTATGGCGCGAGGCACCAAGCTTTCCATTTTTGACGAGCCCGAAGCCGGAATTGATTTGTGGAGCTTTGGCAATCTGATATCGGTATTTGAAAAAATGCATACCAAAATAAACGGAAATATTCTTATTATTTCTCACCAGGAACGTATACTTAATATTGCCGATAAGATTGTAGTTATTGCAAACGGCAAACTTAAAAATATAGGCACTAAAAACGAAATACTCCCCGATCTTTACAAGTCTACGGGAGCATGTTCCGTTCTTACCGCCAAATTGGAGGATAAACAATAATGGATGCAATACAAAAACAACTCCTCAGAGAAATAGCCGATCTGCACGAAACACCTGAAGGCGCTTATAATTTGCGCGCAGACGGAAGCGGTACGGCAAGAAAAACTACGGCTAATATTGATATCGTTACAAAAGCCGATAAGCCCGGTATTGATATTATAATAAAGCCCAATACAAAAAAAGAAAGCGTTCATATCCCCGTAATTATTGCAAAATCAGGACTTAAGGATCTTGTGTATAACGATTTTTATATTGGAGAAAATGCCGATGTCGTAATCATTGCGGGTTGCGGTATTCACAACTGCGGAGATCAGGATAGCGGTCATGACGGTATTCATTCTTTTCATCTTGCTAAAAATGCAAGAGTTAAGTACGTTGAGAAACATTACGGTGCCAACGAAGGAAAGGGCAAAAACGTTATGAATCCCACAACCGTTATAGAGATGGAAGAGGGTTCGTATATGGAGATGGCAACAACTCAAATTAAGGGCATTGACGATACGATCCGTAAAACAAGCGCGGTGCTTAAGGACGGAGCAAAGCTTGTAATCAAAGAAAATATAATGACGCACGGCGATCAGTATGCGGAAACAGACTTTGCCGTGGATCTTAACGGTAAGGAATGTGGCGCCGACGTAGTGTCAAGATCGGTTGCAAAGGATAGATCTGTACAGCTTTATAAGTCCAATATCAGAGGAAATAACGAATGCACGGGTCATACTGAGTGCGATGCGATAATAATGGATGATGCGAAAGTTACGGCAGTTCCCATGCTTGAAGCAAACGATATTAACGCAAGCCTTATTCACGAAGCGGCAATAGGTAAAATAGCAGGCGATCAGCTTATAAAGCTTATGACTTTGGGACTTACCGAAAAGCAAGCAGAAGAGCAGATAATTAATGGATTTTTGAAATAATGAGAAAGTTTTCTACAGACGAAATAATGACTCTTTCCACGGCTTTGGATCATTATTGTGCAGATATTTTGCCAAGTGAGATAAACCGACTTTTCAGAGATCGGGATATTAAGGTCAACGGAAAGAAAACGGGTGACAAAAAGCAAACTGTCACTTCTTTAGATGAGATTTGCGTTTATGAAAAAAGAGATAAGACCTTTCCTATTTACACTACTGTTTACGAGGATGATAATATTCTTGTAGCGGATAAGGAAAGAGAGGTAAACAGCGAGGGGTTATATAATCACCTTAAAACAAAAGGCGATTATCGTATTTTACACAGACTTGATAGGAATACTTGCGGAATAATGCTTTTCGCGAAGAATACTGTAACCGAAAAAGCTTTACTCTCGGCAATAAAAGGTAGATGCCTCACTAAAATTTACGAAGCTGTTCTCGTCGGGACTCCAACCCCCGAAAAGTCCACGCTTAAAGCGTATTTAACTAAAAATGCAAATACGTCTACAGTCAAAGTATATCCCAACAAGGCAAGTGGAGCTGAAGAAATCATTACAGGATATGAGGTTGTAAAAAAAGGAGAAGAGCTTTCATACGTAAAGATAAATCTTGTTACCGGCAAAACTCATCAGATAAGAGCGCATATGGCGTTTATAGGGCATCCTGTGCTCGGGGATAATAAGTATGGTAATGAGATTGCAAACAAAACGTACGGACAAAAAAAGCAGTTGCTTATATCAAAGCAAACGACCATAAACGGAACGGGAACGTGTCTTGATGGAAAAACTTTTGTATCAAACCGTTCGTTTGAAGACGTCGTACGATAATTCAATAAAGGAGAAATAATGCAAAAATTCAAAACTTTACTCAGCTTATTTTTTACCTATTTTAAGATAGGTTTATTTACCTTTGGAGGAGGCTATGCAATGATAGCCCTTATCGAAGAAAATGTTGTAAATAAAAAACAGTGGATAACGAAAGATGAGCTTGCCGATATTGTAACAATTGCAGAATCCACTCCCGGACCTATTGCTGTAAACTGCTCTACGTACGTAGGGTATAAAATAGGCGGAGTATTAGGCTCAGCCATAGCAACACTGGGATGCATTCTTCCGTCATTTATTATTATTTATGCCATATCTTTGGTTTTTGATTGGTTTATGGGAATGACGTACGTGCAGTACGCTTTTAACGGTATTAAATGTGCGGTAGGGCTAATTATTTTGCGTCAAGGCTTCAAGATGTTCAAATCTTTCAAAAAGACAGCTTTAAGCATAATATGTTTTATTGTTGCTCTTGTGGGAATATTATTGATAAACTTCTTTGCGATAGATTTCTCCACGGTGTTTTTTGTGCTTGCAGGTGGAATCGTCGGATTGTTCGTGTATATTTTGGACGTAGTAAAGAATAGACGTAAGGAAAAAGCAGAAGCCCGTCAAGCTCTAAACTTAAATACGGAAGCCGATCAAATTATAGAAATATCGGACGCGGAAGCAATTAACAACGCAGAAGTGTCTGATACGGCGACCGCATCGCAAAACAAGGCAAGCAATGATGAAAAAAATCAGAAAGGAGGTAATACATTATGATTTACCTCGAACTGTTTTTGACTTTCTTTCAAATAGGATTGTTTACTTTTGGTGGCGGTGCAAGTATGATTCCCATCATTCAGCAAGAAGTCGTGTCAAACGGCTGGCTTACCGAAGAACAGCTTTTGCAGTATATAGCGATTTCGGAATCCACTCCCGGCCCCATTGCGATTAATATGGCAACGTTTATAGGATCAACGCAGGGAGGAATATTGGGTTCTGTGCTTGCAACTTTAGGAGTTGTTTTGCCCTCGTTTATCATAATATTGCTTATTGCCGCAATATTTACGAGATTTGCTCAATATGCCGGGGTACAGACTGTCCTGAAAACGATAAGACCGGTAGTTGTCGGAATGATAATTGCAGCAGGCGCTTATTTGGTGGTTACGGCTATAGGAATACAAAATTACACTTCAATAAGTTTCGATTTGCGTTCTGTAATCATAACTGCGGTACTTGCATTAATAATGATTTTGTATAAACTGATTTTTAAAAAACAAATCCCGGTTATAGCGTTTATACTTGTGGCGGCAAGCGTGGGATTGGTAGCTTACATTATATAGGAGGTAAAAAATGGCAGTAAAGAAAGCTGTAAGAAGAGAAGCTAAAAAGTATGCTCGCAAGAATCCCGGATTTATCATAGCGCTGATTCTGTGCTTAATTTTAGGGTTGGCTTTGGGATTCGGAATACTTAAGATAATAGATCACAAAGATGAGTTCTCGCTTTATAACGGTGGTGAAAAAATGCAGACGGCAACCGTAAACCTTGCAAGCGGTGAAACTTATGACGTAAATTCTGACGAAAACGCCGCTAAAGTTGTCGTTTGGGGCGTTGACGTTTCTTCTTACGTAAAAACGACGATAAAATACGTTAACGAAGAAAAAGGTGAAGTGGAAATCGTAACCGATTTTTCAAAAGACGGAACGTATTGCATTATATATGAGTTGGATTATACTGGCGATAACTTTTTGGTGAATTTTGGAAAAGCCAAGTACGAAAACGTTAAGCTTCGTAAAACGGTAATAATAGGAGGTAACGAATAATGGCAAAGCAAAAACAGAATAACCATATCGTCCTCAAGATTATTGCATGTATTCTCGTGTTCATAGTTGGAGTTGTAGGCGGATTTTTTGGCTTTTTTGCACTTTCATTTCAAAGCAAAGACGAAAGTAATGTAACGGTTGGAGAACTCTCGATGCATTTTATGTATCTTGGAAATAAGGACAACGGCGATAGTATTTATATAAAAGCAGGCGATACCGATATATTGGTAGATGCAGGATCTGCAGCAGATAGTCTTGATACGATAAAAACTTATGTCGATCAATATTGTACGGACGGAATATTAGAATACGTTATCGTAACACACGCAGACCTCGACCATATTGCTGCTTTTGCAGGTACGACTAAAGCCAATACGAGTTTATTTGATTTTTATAAGTGTGAAACCATTATTGATTTTGCGCGAACGGATAAAACGACAGCAACTTATAAAAGATACGTTGAAAAGCGTGATAAAGAAGTTGAGGATGACGGAGCGGTTCATTATACAGCATTGCAATGCTGGAACGAAACCGATGGAGCAAAACGCATATACGATCTTTCATCCGGAATAAGCATGGAGTTTTTGTACCACGATTATTATGAAATTAGTGCAGATAAGACAGAAGGCGGAGAAAACAATTATTCCGTATGCTTTATGTTAAAGCACGGAGATAAGAATTTCTTATTTACCGGTGATTTGGAAGAAGAAGGTGAGGCCTCTTTGGTAGAAAAGAACAGTCTTCCCGAGGTTGAACTTTACAAGGCGGGACATCACGGAAGTAAAACTTCTTCTAACGATGTGTTACTTGACGTAATTAAGCCCAAAATTAGTGTAGTATGTTGTTCGGCAGGAAACGTTCAGTATCTTACTCAAGGTGTGCAAAATCTCCACAACACTTTCCCCACTCAGGCTTATATCGATAGAATAAGCAAGCATACTGACAAAGTCTACGTTACAACCTATGCCGAGATTGAAATGATTGACGGAAGATGGAAAAATAGTGGTGAACACGGGCTTTTGAATGGTAATATAGTTATTACAAGCAAGGCGGGAAACGTTACCGTAAACTGTTCTAACAACAACACAATACTAAAAGATACACAATGGTTTAAGGATAACCGAGATATGCCTTCAGCGTGGGCAAATTAGTTGTAAATACACGAAATTAAGTCAAGGTATTCTTGCCATTTATATTCTTTAATCGGCATAGGGATGTGACTTTTAAAGTATAAAACCAATGCAGGCGAGATACTGTTATAACGTTTTGTAATTTTGAAGGCTATAAGATCCTTGTTTTTAATTAGCTTTTGCGCTACGGCATGATAGTTATAGTACATACAAAAGGTTTTGACAAGAGTAAAAAAAATAATACAAAAGGCGGATAAAAATTATGAATACAATAACCCTTTTTACTAAATACTGGAAAAACTGTTCAATAAATGAGCTTTGCGACAAAATAAAAGAGCTTGGCTTTGATAAGATTGAATACCCTTTTAGAGCAGGATTTCAGGTAAATCCCGATAATTACCTCGAAAAAACTGACGAGTTTGTTTCTGCGCTTAAAGAGAACGGAATAACGGTAGACAGTGTGGCGTGCGAGCTTTCCGACTCTGCTTTTGAGTTTGCTGGAGCAGTAGGGGCAAGATGCTTACGTATTATGCTTCCCATTTCTATCGATGAGGATTATATGACTGCAGTAAAGGTTTGGACTGACAAGATAAACTCGTTTGTTCCGCTTTGCAAAAAATATAACGTAAAAATAGCGGTGCAAAATCATTGCGGAAAGTATATCTATACCACAATGGAGCTTAAAAACCTTTTGGATGGATGCGACAAAGAATGGGTTGGAGCGTCTTGGGATTGCGCGCACAGCGGTCTTGCAGGAGAGATGCCCGAGCATGCAATTTCGCTTGTAATAGACAGAATTCTTATGGTAAACATGGTTTCTGCATACTATAAACGTGAAGACGTTGCCGATAAGGCATTCTATTTTCCGTGCTTTACAACCGCGCGTTTTGGTAACTGCGATTGGAGAAGAGTTGTAAGATATCTTTTACATCACGATTTCGAGGGCGTATACTGTATGCACGCGGAGTATGCCGATAGCGAAAATACCGAAACAAACGTTATTATTGATCGCAAATATCTTGATACGGTACTTGAAGAAGAAGGTTATTACAAGCTGTTGTAAAATCAAACCAAATAAAAAGTTGCAAGCTTTAAGAATGTTTCTCTTGGGGATTTAAATCGAATGGTTTAGAAAACTCGACTTTTAATAAGTCGAGTTTTCATTTACCCGCATAAACTGCTTGATAAAACTTTTTATATGTGTTATAATAATTATGCCAAACCAACTGAATAAATTGTGCAAGGACTATTTTTATCTTTTGAGATAATTATATTCTTTTTGCGTTATGTCCATAATGAATTTGATAAAAATGCAAATTCCTACTGGATATAGCGTAGATTTGTTCTTGCTTTTCAGTTGGTTTGGCGACTATCGGAGTTTGCGTTTTTTGTGCGTTTACTTTGGTAGGCGCACTTTTTATTTTACGGGGTTTTTATGAAAAAATATGAAATCGAAAAACAAGGGCAAATTGAATTCTTTGAAACTTTTAGAATAGATTATCAAAATAATAATGTATTAATTGATTATACAGATGGCGTTTGGAAGGGAAATTTGTTGGAATTTAAATTGAATATATCAAACATTAATAAAGTTCTTTTTCAGGCTATAAAATATTTATCTAAAATGAGAATTAGAGGCGAGTCTGTGCCTGCAAATATTTTACTAATCTCATTAAATCAGCAAACATGCTACTATTTTAAATCAGAAGATTATTTTGATGAAATTCATAAAGTATATTTTGGTGCTTCTAGCAAAAATAACGATAGTTTTATTGGTGGCAACTATATTAAAAAAATAGATTATTCAAACCAAGAAGGAGTGGTTGACTTATTAAATTTATTACGTATGTCAAATTATATGCCTATTGACATAGATGAAAACTGTATTGTTGGTTGGGCAGAACGTTATTATGCTTTTTATCCTAAAGCAACCAAAGGAGATTTTATTGGGGACGATACAGGAAAAGTTAAGATATTAGGTGAAATTAGAAATCCAAAATTATTTAAGGGTTTAATTAATCCATACACAAAAAAATCAAATGAAAAATTTAAATATTTAATGGATAAATTAAACGATAAGCTTAGAAAAAAAACATTAGGGGCTTTTTACACACCAATTCCATATTGCTTAAAAGCAAAAGAATTATTAGAACTAGCAATAAAGAATGTTCCAAAAGATAATGATTATATTATTTTAGATAGATGTGCAGGGACAGGAAATCTTGAATCTGTGTTAACGGAAGAGCAGCTTTCGCACTGCGTCTTATCCACATATGAATATTATGAATATAAGGTTTTATGTGAAAGATTGGCTGATAAAGTAAGATTAATTATTCCACCTGTAGAAATGGAAGATACTTATAATTGTGGGTTTGTGAGTTGCGCTGATGCAATGTCACTATCATATATAAATAATCCTTTAATAAAACAATATGTGAATAATCTTAAATGTAATATAATTATGTATGAAAACCCACCATATAATGACACGTCAAGTATAACGGGTGAATATGACGAACAAGGGAAAAAATATACAACAAGCAATAAAGACTCATATGTCTTTCAGGAAATGTCGAAAGTAAAAAATGAGTTTAGAAATACCAATATAAGTACAGTAAGAGATTTTGCTAACCGTTTTATATGGAGCGCATATAAATATTATTTAATAAAGCCAAATGATTCTTATGTTGTATTTAGTCCTGTAAAATATTTTAAATCATTGGGTATTATACAAGATGACAATAAAAAGTTTATTAAAGGGTATATTTTTAATAGAAAGTGGTTTCATGCGACACCATCGGGAATTAGTTGTGTTTTATGGAGTAACTACAAAACAACTGAATCAAAATTTTTATTTGAAACTTTCGATATAGATGAAGAAGAAAATTTAAAAGCGGTATCTACTATTGAGATTAAAAAGGTAGATAAGTCGTTTAATAATTATCAAGAAAAATTTAAAGGTGAAAAAATTTGTGGATTAGCGTGCAATAGTTCGGGTTATGAAGAAGTTAGCAAAAAAATTGAGACTATAAGTTATGATGATGATTCTATTATAGCCTATTTTTGTTTGGTTTCTGCAAGTTTTGATTTAGGTCGATTGGCTTACTTTAACGGCAGGGGGTTTTATTTAACAAAGGAAAATTATTTTAGTAAATTACCACTTTTTTGTGCAAAAAAATATCCGCAAAATATATGGTACGAGAAAGATGTTATTTATGTTTGTTCTGATAATGGAAATGAGTATGCTAAAGATTTAAATCTTTTAAAAAGCTCGCTTATTTACACATGCTTATCAACAATGAATCATACTATATCATTTACAGGTAGCAACAATAAAACTTATTTAAACGAATTGTGTTTTGATAGTGATACATTGGCAAGTAAAAAGCTAAGTACCTTAAATTTAACTAAAGAAGAGCAAGATTTAATACAATTGTGGAATTTAATTTTATCATTGTCAAAAGAAACAAAAAATTACAATCCAATCTATAAATATGGACCATATCAAATATTAAATGAATTAAACACATATATACTAGATGTTGATAATAATAAAATCTATGATTACAATGAACTTAATGGCTATTTAGAAGTTTTAAAAACTAAAATAAAAGCTTATTATGAAAAAAACATATCGCAATTGTTGTTTAAATATGAATTGTTAAAATAAATAATAAAAGTATAGCACACTATATTTTCAAAAGAAAGTCGTGTGTTTTGCAAAGCAAAAAGAAAAGGATAGTAAAAAAAATTTTTACTATCCTTTTCTAGTTCCTAAAAAATACCTACGGAAAGAGTGTATACGCGATTGCATTTTTTATCAATATTCAATTTCTACGCTTTCCAGAACTAATCCCTTAGGTGGTGCGGTAATGCCTGCATTTTGACGGTTTTTACTGTTCAAAATTTTTATAAATTCTTCTACGTTACCGTTTTG
>JAGAPA010000074.1 GCA_017623455.1 Clostridia bacterium
CCACCGTCGCCGTAGCCTACCGTCATAAGCGCCTGAGAACTTACCTGTCGCTGTTGATTTCTAAAATACGTTCCATACACCGATGCCGGTGAAATTTGAGAATTATACGTCGTTCCTTTTCCCCAATTAGTATTCTTCTGTCCTAAAATAAAGTGAGTGATAACCTCGCTTCCGTCTATACCTTGCCAACTAAACGTATCGTACGGCATGGTGTTAGTATCGTTCCAACTAATCTTACTCGTTACAAAATCGTCCACACCGCATTTCTTCATAATCTGCGGAAGAGCGGCGCTATAACCAAACACGTCGGGAAGCCATAAAACCTTGCTGTCTACGTCGAACTCTTGCTTAAAAAAGCGCTTACCGTACATAAACTGGCGCACAAGTCCTTCGCCTCCGGTAATATTACAATCCGCCTCTACGTACATTCCGCCCTCAGCTTCCCATCTTCCTTCCTTTATGCGCTCTTTAATCTTTTCGTAAAGCTCGGGCGCTTCCTTTTTTACCGCCTTATAAAGTGGGACTTGTGAAGACATAAAGCGATAGGACGGATAACGCTTCATAAGTTCGATAACGGTGGCAAACGAACGTTGCGACTTTTCTACGGTTTGGCGCAATCTCCAAAGCCACGCAACGTCTATATGCGTATGTCCAATGCACGCAACCATAGGCTTTTCGCCCTTGTCTTTTCCATAAAATTCCTTATCAAGATATGCGCTTGCTTTAACCGCGCTCTTTATAAACGCTTCGCTTCCAACTTTTCTTAAATCAAGCATCGAAATAGCCCTATCAACCACCGAATACACTTTCAAGTATTCGTCGCTATTCTTGTTTGTATATCCCAAAATTCCGTAAGGCACGGCTAAATCGTAATATAACTTTTCGATACGCTCGTCAACGTAGTCTATGCACATCGAGAATGGTAAATAGTCGTTTACCTTTTTGATTCTATGATCTCCGGTTCTGGTACAAGCGTATACGTATACGTCGTGCTCACCTTCTTCTTCAATAAGATAATCAGGGTGATTTACGTCCATTCCCTGCTTGATTTCACCGTCTATATAAAGTATGATTTGCGGACAGTACCACGCGTCCGCCATCATGGAAGAAATACGCAATAATCTTTTATACTCACTTTTCTTAAAATTCACTCTAGCATAAAACCAAGCATGCTCTTCAATTCCGCCACCCCAAGTATCGCCGTCTGAAAACGGAACCATATCCGAAATATCAGGCATTTCGCTTCCACTCTTAAAGTCGCAGGGCTTATAAAGAATTTTCTCAACCTTTTCGCTCTTTACCGTCTTTGCTCCACTAATTTGACCAAGTATCGCCGACGTTCTGTCTATTATATCATACATATTACTTATTTTACCTCCTCGGCTATGATATAATTATATTGTACAACAACTTGCTCGATAATTTCTATCGATAAAGCATTAAAAAATAGCGATTTTATTAAATTTTCAAATATCCGTTGACAAAATCGTTGTTTTTTAGTATGATAAGAAAAACAGGACTTAAGGAATATGGGAAAATGATAAACGCAAGAAAATACAACAACGCGGAAAGATCGGACTACACTGATATAAACTGCCATTCGTGGGAAGGAACACACGTAAAATCACACGCACACGACGATTACTTTGAGATTAATATTTTCACAAGCGGAGAAGCAATAACGCTCCTTAACGGTATAGAGCACAATGTAAAAAGAGGCGACGTTATAATAATGAAGCCCGGAACAAGCCACGAGATTACGTCTATAGATATAAGCTCGCACTACAACGTTGCATTGCGCGCCGAATACTTCTCTTCCATTTTGTCGTCAAAGCCGTTTTTGCAAAGCCTGCTAAACGACGGCT
This sequence comes from Clostridia bacterium, assembly GCA_017623455.1. Classification (GTDB taxonomy): domain Bacteria; phylum Bacillota; class Clostridia; order Christensenellales; family Pumilibacteraceae; genus RUG12826. The sequence continues at coordinate 1,866 of JAGAPA010000074.1, forward strand.
TCGCTTGTTTTTCTCTTTCCTCCTCATCTCTTGCATTTATTCTTTCCAAGATTGCGCTTATTGACAACGAAAGACTGGACGACACCGCAATAACCCTATGCGAAGCCGTTATCTATGCTCTTCTATCCGATGCCATACAGTACGCATCAAACGAAAACGGTTCCAAAAACAAGGCAACGTATTACGTAAAAGATGCCATAAGCAAAATAGACAACGGAAAATATGCAGACAAAACGGTATCGCAAATTATCAGTTCCTACCCTATTTCTCAGCCAGCCTTTATCTTCCACTTTAAGAAGATGACGGGCAAAACCCCCAAGGATTACCTGCTGGATAAAAAGCTGTCGCATGCTAAAAAACTACTGCTTACAACGTCCATGTCCATACTCGAAATATCCCTTACGGTGGGGTTTGACAGTATCAGCCACTTTATAAAAGTGTTTAAGTCCCGCTACAACCTCACTCCGCTCGCCTTGCGTAAGACCTCTGAAAAGATCGGGAAAGTCTTTGCTAAAGATATGAAATTCCCCAACAAAAATTCCGGTATTGACAAACCGACGAAAAAGTGATAAAATAAGGCAAAGAGGTGGGCTTATGGCAACGCGTTATCCTATTATTTTAGTTCACGGAATTATGCTGAAAGATATTTGGAAATTCAAGGCTTTCGGCAGGATTGAGAACGTAATGAAGGACGAGGGTAACGAGGTTTTCACATCCACTCACGACGGGCTTGGCTCGATAGAAAACAACGCGGAGCAGATAAAAATTTTTATCGACGACGTACTTGTTAGGACAAACAGTAAAAAGGTAAATATCGTTGCGCACTCAAAGGGCGGACTTGACGTTTTGTATATGATTGACAAATTGGACGTGACGGATAAAATCGCATCGGTAACGTTCCTTTCTACTCCGCACAAAGGCTCTGTAATTGCCGAAAAGCTGTACGGCATGCCCAATCTAATTAAACATTTTCTGGCGTTCTGGCTCAACTTCTGGTACCGAATTTTCGGAGATAAAAAGCCCGACGCGCTCACCGTTTGCAAGCAACTAAAGCTTAGCGAAAACGGGGCGGTAGTTCTTAGCGAAAACCATCGCAAAATCTTTATGCAGAGCTATTCTTCAACGCTGGAAAAAAGCCGTGACGATTTCGTCATGGGTATACCTTTGTACTTTACGAAAAAGTTTACAAACCTGCCGTCAGACGGTATGGTTTCGGTAGAATCAAGCAAGATAGGAGAGTATAAGGGCAACTGTACTAACATATCGCTTTCTCATTCGGAGATGGTGGACGTTCTTGCAAAAAAGAAAAAGAAAGATAAGATTTACGGATTTTACAAACAGTTATGCAAAGACCTTGAAGATAGCAATTATTGACAAAAAAACACAATACGTTATTGCGTTCTTGATACAATAACACAATAAAGGAAGATTTTTATGATAACAGTAAAGGAAGTTAAAACTAAAAAGGATTGGAAAAACTTCGCCACGTTTGCAGTCAACTTATATAAGGACAATCCCCACTACGTGCCGGCGTTTGTTGCCGATGATATGGATATTGCCAACCCCAAAAAAAATCCCGGCGCTCGCAATTCTATCGTAAAAGCGTTCCTTGCGTATAAGGACGGAAAAGTTGTGGGCAGGATTGCAGGTATAATACTTAACGCAAGCGAGCTGTGGAAGATAGGAAACTCGTTCGTTTTACGCGATTTGACACAATAGACGATATAGAGGTTACTAAAGCGCTGTTTTTTGAGCTTGAAAAGTTTGCCAAAGAAAACGGAAAAGAGGGTATTCACGGTCCGTGGGGCTTTAACGATACGGACAGAGAGGGCTTGCTTACAAGCGGATACGACGAGGACGGCTCTTACGCTACCATTTATAACCACCCATACTACAACGAGCATTTGATAAAAATGGGCTACGAAAAGGAGTCGGGGTGGATAGAAAGCGAGATAGTCTTCCCTGCTAAAGGCGAACCCAACTACGACAGATACGTTAAGCTCGGCTCTTACGTAAAGAAAAAATTCAATCTTACGGAACTTTGCGAAAAGTACTCGATGCGCCAAATCGTTAAAAAGTACGGCGACTCGTTCTTCGATTGCTACAACGAGGCTTATAAGGACTTGGATATGTTCGTAGAAATTAAGGACGAGGCTAAAAAGCAGGTTCTTGACCAGTTTGCCGTAATGATTAACAAAGAGTTCTTTTCGGTACTGGTAGACGAGTCGGACAAGGTGGTAGCCTTTTTCGTAATGCTCCCATCCTTTGGAAAAATCATTAAAAAACACGGCGGAAGAATGACCTTGCCGTTTATTTTGGAACTTTCCAAATACCTCAAAAAACCCGACGTGATAGAACTTATGCTAATTGCGGTGCGCCCCGAATTTTTGAAAAAAGGCTACAGCGCAGGATGCATATCGAGAATTATGGAAAACCTTGCTAAAAACAAGATAAAAAAGGTTGTTTCTATGCCCACCTTAGAATCCAACACCGCAGTGCGCGCTCAGTGGAACGCGCTTGAAAGCAAAGAAACCAAAACAAGACAGACGTATATTAAAAAGTTTTAGTAAAAACAAGCCTTATCCTAATCGGTGATGTCCTTAGCGGAGAATTTGAAGAATACCGCTAAGTGCGAGCATCGCATTTGTCCGGACAAACGCATTAAGGGCTAAGCCCAAACCCATATAACGACAGAAAGAGAGAACAAATCGGTCAGTAGCCGAAATGTTATCTCTTTTTCTGTGAGTGAAGTTTTCGCTATCGCGAAAGTGAAGTTGCTATGCAGTGAAGTTTGTGCTACGCACAAGTGAAGTTAAGTTTGCCCATCACTTCGCCATCAGGCGAAACTTAACTCACGAAGTGAACTTCACTATCGAAGATAACTTCACTTGCCCAAAGGGCAAACTTAGTTAGCGTGAATACTCCGTTAAGAGTATCACGCTAACCGATTTGGCTTGTTTTTCTTGTATACGTATGTTAGTTTTTGAGTAATTATTCAAAATCTATAACCGCTAATTCCGCGCAGGAGAACGAGGGAACAACGTACTTTACTACGCCGTTTTCTTGACTGAACTCAAGTTCTTTTCCACTTGGCGCAAGATAAACGCGCTTTACTTTTTTATCTGTTTTTACGCTACATTCAACATCGCCGGTATACGGTAAATCCTCGATAACCTCCACTCCGTCGCCCCTTACTTTTGCAATGCCGTAAACAAGGTGCTCAACAATTCTGTTCTTGTCTTTTTGACTGAACAGC
>JAGAPA010000075.1 GCA_017623455.1 Clostridia bacterium
AACGTATATAAACATATGCATGTGCAGTGAAATAAGGAAAACCGAAATTGTAAGATTTTGCAAATCCCTGCTTTGATTTTACCCCCATTTTGTGGCACTTTTAATTGGTTTAACTAATTATCCCCACCTTTAAATTTTCGACGGAAACTTTTCTATTATCGTCATTATCCCTTGACTTTTGTTTTTATATAAGATATAATTAAATTACGAAAAACGGGGAAATATTCCTTAAAAACGAAATGGCGGTTTGTTTATGGAAATTAAAAGAGATTTTTACCTACAAAAGCTTATCGACAGAGAAAATAACGGCTTGATTAAAATTGTTACGGGTATTAGACGCTCAGGAAAATCATATTTGTTAAACACGCTCTTTTGTAATTATCTTAATACAAAAGGCGTTGACAATGACCATATTATAAAGGTTGCGCTTGATTCGGAAGAAAGCTTGCCGCTTTTAGAATCTATGGCTCTTACTAATTACGTAAAAGAACGTATTAAAGACAATAAGACGCACTATATCATTCTTGATGAAATTCAAAAGGTAACCAACTTTGTTGCAATTCTCAATGGTTTTTTAAGACTGCCAAACGTGGATATTTACGTTACGGGGAGCAACTCAAAATTCTTATCTTCGGATATTGTAACGGAGTTTCGTGGACGTGGTGATGAGATACGAATGTATCCGCTTTCGTTTTCAGAATTTTGCTCTGCTTATGAAGGTAGAGTTGAAAAAGCGTGGAAGGAGTATTATACTTTCGGTGGTTTACCGCTCGTATTACTCCAAAAGAGCGACGAAGCGAAAATGAACTACCTTTCGGGGCAATTAAATAACGTTTATATCAACGACGTTGTTGAACGTAACGGTATTTATAACCAAACGGAACTGGGTATATTATTAGAAGTCGTTTCTTCATCTATTGGTTCGCTTGTTAATCCGTTAAAACTTTCAAATACTTTCAAGAGTGTGTCAGATTCTTCTATTACTGATAGAACGATTGCTAAATATCTACAATATCTACAAGACGCGTTTATCCTTGAAAAGTCAAAGCGATTTGACGTTAAGGGTAAAAAGTATATGGCAACGCCTGCAAAACACTATTTTACCGATTTAGGTATTAGAAACGCCGTTGTTAATTTCCGTCAAACGGAAGAAACGCATATTATGGAGAACATTATTTATATCGAACTTCGTATGCGTGGGTTCAACGTTGACGTTGGACTTGTGGAAGTAAAAGAAAAATTAGAAGACGGTAAATATGCAAAAAAGAAATTGGAAATTGACTTTATCGCAAACAAGGGAAATAACAAATACTATATTCAATCGGCGTTTAATGCTTCTCTCCCTGAAAAGAGGGAACAAGAAGAGCGTTCGCTTATAAAGGTAAACGATTCTTTCAAGAAAATAATCGTTGTTCGTGATGATATTAAGCCTTATCGTGACGATAATGGAATATTGACTATCGGCTTATTTGACTTCTTGTTAGAACCTAACAGCCTTGAGATGTAAACAGTTTTATCAATATGCTGGGGAAGAGATTATATATAGAGTGCCATCATACCTTATTAATTTGCCCCCTGCGTTATCGTAAAATCCCTATGACTATTACGGTATCGCGCTGGTGTTTGTTTTTTGAAAAGGAGTTTTGCAAGCGAAGAATTTATTTGTAAAAACGCTCTTGCGTTAAAATCAAAAAGCCATAAAAATATGGCGAACTTAATTGCGAATTGAAAAGATGAAAAACGCGGAAGGCTTTGAAAATCAAGGGCTTCCGCGCAATTTTTAGTTGCCATTTTAGGTGTCTGTTAATCCCTTTAACCACAAATAAGCCGTCGCGTGGGACAAAATCTGCACTCGGCGGCTAGTTTTTAGGCAAAAACAGATAAAACTTTTTCCATTTTTGTACTAAATCAATGGAAAAAGTTGACATTTTTCAAAAAGTCGCGTACAATAATTATACGGTGTTCAAAGACGTTTTTCAAACGTGAGCGATAGTAAATAGTTAAGACTACGAATTTCATAGGCATAACCCATTATCATAAGGACGAAAATACGCTATAATAATAGGGAAAACTATTCAAAAAGCGAGTTATGATTATGGGGTTGATAGAAAGAGTAAAGGCGCGTATTAAAAATATTATCGAGCAAAGGGGCATTTCCATATACAGTTTAGCGGCTAATGCGGATTTAACGGAAGCGTGTATACGGAATTGGTACACCAAACGTAATTACACTCCGAGTTTGGAGGCGATAGAAAAAATTTGTCGGGCGTTGGATATATCCGTTGCAGAGCTTATGTGCGAAGAAGGGGAAAAGATGATGCCCGTTACAGAAACGGAAAAGACGTTGTTAAGCAGTTGGATGCGTTTGGAGGAAAAACAAAAGAAAGTTATTTTGATGCAGATGGATGCTTTTTTGAACAACTGATAAGGTGGATACAAAAGATGCAGGCTGAAAATGATCAAAAACACTCGAAAAAAGAGTTTTTAGCAATATTAAAACGAATAAAAAAAGATTCTGAAGATGGATTAAGAATATTTTATGAGCGATACGGTAAATTGATAACGTGTACGGCTCGATTGTATTGCAGAAACGATTTTGAGTTAAGAGAGATCGTCAACGAAGTGTTAATAAAAATATGGAGAAATGCGGATAGATTTGGTGAGATCGCCAATCCTGAAGGTTGGATATACGTGATTACCTCGAATTTTGCAAAGAGTTTATTGAAAAAAAGGTGTTACGTTCCCTTGGAAGAGACTGTGGCAGATGAAAAGGATGGGATCCAGGAATTTATCGATCGGGATTCCTTTTATTTTATGATAAAAGACCTGTCGGAGACAGAACGGCAAGTCATAACGTATAAATGTTCTTCTCAATTGACGTTTGAGGATATCGGCGCGATTTTAGGTAAGTCCACCAGTACGGTATCGTCTATATTTTACCGCGCGATAGAAAAAATTAAAGAAAAAACAGAAAAAAATCTCTAAATATGCGTAAAAACCTGCTTTTGGTTTCGTCTTATAAGTGATAAACCAATGAGGAGGGTTTTTATGAAAAAAACAAAACTTTTAGCAACAACTTTGGCACTGGCATTGACGGCGGCATTATTCCCGACCGTGGGCAACGTAAGCGCAAGCGCGGACGAATTGAGCGCCGCAGACGCGTATTTTCTGGATTTTGTTTCCGATGATTTGGGCGATGCGGAAATTACCTATCAATCTTCGCCCCTGTACGACGAAACGTTGGAGCAAAACGGCTATGAATACGTTTTTGAGGCGGATGGACAGAGCGGCTTTGCCTTGATTCACGAGATAGAATTAGGCAACGCGATCTTCTATGAATTGGAAGAGCTGTCGTATAACGGGGTATCTCCCTTTGCCGAGAGCGAAGGTTTGCCCGTATATATTACTTTCTGCCTGTACTTGGATTACGTGGACGACGCTTTTTATAATTTAGAAACGGGCGCTGCCGTAGGCGAAGAAACGTTGGCCGCGGCGACCGCGACAAGATTTGGATATCAGGGCGGCGGTTCGCATTACATAGAACAATCGTATACGATCACGTACGATCATAAGACGGTCACGGAAAGCGGAATTCAATATGCGGTGCCTAATTATAGCCCTGCGACGGGGACAAGCTGTGCGAACGCCGCTGGTGCGATTTTGCTTGGCTATTACGATCGTTTTTATCCGGAATTAATCCCTAATTTCCAGACTTATTTGGTGATTGGAACGGGTATAGTATATCGAATGGAAAGCGAAGAAGTACAAGACGCGATGGTTGAGTTGAGAACGTTGATGGGAACGGATGATACGGGCACTACCTATAC
>JAGAPA010000008.1 GCA_017623455.1 Clostridia bacterium
AATTGTTCTCGTAAATGGTTGTATTGGGGTTATACTCTGTGCTCTCATCGCCACTCTTACTGTTTGTAGAAGCACAAATTATATATAAGCCCGTTACAGGGTCACGGTTAAATTCAGGAGCCCAACAGTTCTGTCCTTGAGTGTTGTACCAACCGTCGTTCTCTGCCATAATAGCAAAGTCTTCGATTTCACCACACTTTTCCCAGTTGTTAAGGTCGGTAGATCTACGCATCATATACAATCCGTAAATAGCGGTAGGATACTTCTGCCTTGTTTTAGCAGAAAGGAACATCTGGCTACCGGTTGTAACTACGTAAAATCTGTTTGCATAGGTTTCTTTCCAGTAATCCCAAGTACCGTAATCTTTCTCGAAGATGTCGATATTAAATCTCTCTCCAAGCTTTTCCATTTCACGATACTTAAGCTTCGTGTAAGAATCCAAAGCGTCTTCTTCGGATACGTACCAAGCTCCGGGGTCTGCACCTGTTGCTCTTACTTCGTTATGATAGTAATATTCGGAATCGTAAATCATTACTTCATCCTTCGTATTATCCACCATACCGGAGCCGTGGGGGAGTTCGAAGCCAGCCGTAAGTCCTACTTGTTCCGACTCTGTTCCGGTAGAAACCGAAGAGCCCGTTCCGTTAACCGAGGGGGTCTTGATCGTCGTTACCGAAGAAGAAGTACATCCCGTCAAGCTAACTAACGCCATCGTCAAAGCAAGCGCCGAAGACATTAAGACTTTTAGAAATTTTTTCATATTTCTTTTTTTCTCCTTATTAGATTTTTTTATTATAGATCGGTCAGTGTCTTTTTACATTAAGTGGCGAAAAAATGTAAGTAGCATCGACTCAACTTATAACCTGTTTTTTGTGCGCAAATAATCCTCTTGACAACGGTAAAAAAACCGCCTTTTGACTTAAGATCTAAAGCAAGCAAAAAGCATTACCATCTTTTGTGGTAATATTTACGCTTTACTACGTAAATGGATAAAACCACCATTTCCTATTTGCACTTATATACTTAGTCCCCCCTCTTCATTTTTACACAAGGGGGCAGTATCAGTATTATACTATTTATAATAATTGATTTTGCAAAATTTTGCAAGCATATAAAGAGCATAATAAAAATTTTTTTTGTATTTTTGGAAATTTTTTTACATTTTTCTGAAAAAATATAGCTACAAACTATCAAAAGTAAAGTTTTGGCTATACACTGTTTTTGATATGTAAAAAACTTGCGTAAGAATCAGAATAACTACGGGGCGGAGAGAAACAGCTGCCGACGCATCCAACAAGAGATTGCAACGGTTACTTCCGCAGACGCAACGTGACGTTGCATCCACCTTTGTTCTTTAGCAAGTCAAACAATCAACCATTGCCGGTTCTTCATACTGACCGTGGGTCCGCCCACCGTTCTTTTTCAAAGGCAACGTGACGTTGCATCCACCTTTGTTCTTTAGCAAGTCAAACAATCAAACACTGCAGGTTCTAAATACTGAACGTGGGTCTGCCCAGTACGTAGTCGTACAAACATAATTGTTCTTCCATAAAGCAAACAATTAACCACCATAAGTTCTTATGTACGGGTGTACGGGCGATTCATGAATCGGTGCG
>JAGAPA010000076.1 GCA_017623455.1 Clostridia bacterium
AAAAGCCACTACGAAATACAGCGTGTTTTGTTCGGTTACAGACTTTGCAAGTATGCGCCCTTACAAGAACACTTGTCTTTCTTGTGTTTTTCTCGTCAAAACATAATAATATTTATCAACCATTTGTTGTGACATAGCCTTTTGTAAAAGGAAAAGCCGTAGCACGAAGACGTGGGATTTGTGGGGAAGCCATAGTGTGGTGACGTGGGATTTGTGGAGAAGCCGTAGCACGAAGACGTGGGATTTGAGCAATAACGGTTTGTAAACGGTACACTTCCTTGGTGGTAAAATGAGGATTTTTTCTTGACAAAATACTTCTATAGTGGTATAATTATAAAAAACTAACTCTGTAGCAGTATGAATTTGGAGGTAAACGTGGATAATATAGTGCTGTATCATGGGTCTGAAAGGATTGTGCAAAGACCCGAAAAGAGTAAGGGAAAGGCTTATAACGACTTTGGTAAAGGGTTTTATTGCACCAAAGATGAGGACGTTGCAAAAGAGTGGGCTTGCTTTGACGGGCTTGACGGATACGTAAACAAGTATGCGATAGATCTGGACGGACTTAAAATTTTTGATATATCCAAAGAAAAGAACAGGGCGCTTGTTTTTCTTGCGCTCATGTTTTCAAACAGGAGAGTGAGGATGTCGTCTGCAAAACAAAAAACGGCAAAGGATTATCTGGTTGAGAAATATACCCCCAATATTAGCGAGTACGATATTGTAGTGGGTGCAAGAGGCGACGATTCGTACTTTGCGCTCTCTCGTGCGTTTTTAGACGGAGAGATATCGTTGGGACAGCTTGACAGTATGTTGTTTTCGGACAAGGCGAGTGAGCAGATCGTGCTTGTGAGTGACAAGGCTTTTAGGGCGATCAGATTTCTTGACGTTACGGTTGCAGAAGGAAACGAGTATTACTACAAAAGAAAGGAGCGCGACAAGAGTTTGAGAGATCGAGTTTTGGCGTACAAGGAAAAAGCTCCCGAGTATATCAGTGAGATTATTGTGAGGTAAAACATGAAACGTTGCTATTCTGAATTATATATTGACGACGCAATGCACAATTTGGGCGAGGCGTTCGACTATGCGGTAAATGCGTGCAAGCTTGATCTTGAAATTTTTTTAGAGCTGTTTATTTCCACCGGGATAGCGGAGCTTATTGAGCGCGGTTCGGTTAAGCATATATCGGGTATTTCGGGAACGGAGCTTGTTTTGGAAATACTTGCAAAAGCAGGACTCAGTATTGACAACTGTCCTGTGGGGCAAACGGACTTTGGGTATTCGGAAGAATTCAGGTGCGGTTCGATGCTTGCCTACTACCAATGGGCTACGGGCAGAAGCTTTAGGAATATAAAAGAAACGATGAGTATAGAAGATATGTACGGTCTGTATCCTATTTTGCAAAAGTACAAGCAGGAAAAGTTTGTCGACGTCGTGGAAAATGCGCTTAAGGACAGGCGTAAAACCACGAACGTTCAGCTTTTGCGCAAAAAACGCGGATTGTCGCAAAGCGAGCTTGCCAACCTTTCGGGAGTAAACTTAAGAACTTTACAACAGTACGAGGTGGGAGCTAAGGATATTAACAAAGCGTCGGTTTCCTCAGTGCTTGCATTGTCTGCAGTTCTTGGGTGTAAAGCTGAGGATATTCTCGAAATTTAATTTTTATGCTTCTTCGCGCTGTGAGGTTTAGCGGAAAATACTGCGTAATTCCGTGTGTTTTTCTTAGTTGTATACTGCGCTGTAAAATGCACCTTAATTAGTTTGATTGCGATAATTGATTGGATTTTTACGTGTGTTTGCCGTAACAAAGTGCAAAATTAGCGTAGGGTTGTCGTGGTATTTGTACAATTTGCTTTACAATAATGATAGCGGTATGGTATAATAACATAAATATAACGTTGTTAGGGGGATAGTATGATCTTAGAAAATAAAAAGAATATACGATTGCTTAAAATTTGGGAATTGCTCAGCAGAGAGAGCGACGAGGATCATCCTTTGGGAACGGAGGAGATTCGCAGAAGACTGAATGAATTTGATATTGAATGTGACAGGCGAACGCTGTATTCGGATATAGAAACGTTGCAGGATGCAGGTTATGAGATTTTTTGCAAGAGGTCGCGCAGTAATCAGTATTACGTGGTAGACCATACCTTTTCAGTGCCCGAGGTTCTTATCATTATGGATGCGGTACAGGCTGCAAGTTTTATTACCGAGAAAAAGACGGCAAATCTTATTAACAAGATAGGCACGCTTGCAGGAACGAAACGTGGGGACGTTTTGTGCAAGAACGTGGTGCAGTTTTCTACCGTAAAGAGCGATAACGAGAATATTTATTATTCGGTCAATGAAATAAGTCAGGCTATCGTAAACAAAAAGCAGATAGGCTTTAATTACTTTGATTACGACGAGAATTTTAAGCATGCATACCGCAAGGATAAGGAAAATCCGGGCAAGAAGAAGTATTACGTGGTAAATCCCGTTGCAACCGTGTTTTCCAACGATAACTACTATATGTTCTGCTACGATGATAAGCACGGCAGTATAGCCCAGTACCGAGTGGACAGAATGGATAACGTTTCAACGTTGCTTTACGATATTACGCCTAATCCCGAGGTGGAAAAGTTTGATATTTCCGTATACAAAAAACAGTTGTTCGGCATGTACGGCGGTGATGAGGTGGAGATAACGATTGAGGCAAAAAACGAGAAAGAAGTTATAGATATTATCCACGATAAGTTCGGTTCTGCGGTCAGACTTTATAAGATAGGCAAAAACAAATTGGGATTTAAGACGAGGGTGAGAGTGAGTCCTAATTTTATCGCATGGTGCGTGTCGTTTGGAGATAAAATCAAGCTGGTAGAACCGCAAGAAACGGTAAATGAAGTCAAAGACTATATTAAAAGCTTAAGCGCGCATTATAAAAAATAATCGAGAAAAAGATTGTGTTACCTAATATGTAGCTCTGTCTTTTATGGCGTGAGAATTGATAAGGTAAGAGCGAAAAAAGTGTGTTTTTAAGGTGAGTTAAAAGGACAGAATTTGATAGTATTGTTCAAAAATCGGCATAACGTATGCGCGAAAACGGCAAAACTTGCGTGAAAACAGCACAAATACATAAAACAGTGACATAGAAAATAAAAACGAAGAGGAATTACAATGAAGAAATTTGTTTATAAATCGGTGGCGGTGGTTTTTGCGATCGTAACGTTAATGTTTTCGTTCGGTTGCAGTGTGCCTGCGTCGCCATCCAAAAGCGAATATGGCGAAATAAAGAATATTGTTATTATTATCGGCGACGGAATGGGTATGGAGCATATTACGGCCGGTCAGCTTTACGAAGAAAAGCATTATGGTTTTACCGATTGGAAATTCGTAGCGGTGAACACCGATTCCGTAGATACTGCCGGAAACAGCTTTATAACGACGGACTCTGCCGCCGGCGGAACTGCGCTCGCAACGGGAACGCTTACGGTAAACGGTTACGTTGCAAAGGACTGGAAGGGTAGGGACGTATACACTATTCTGGATTATGCAATGGCAGAAGGTAAAGCTACGGGAGTGGTTAGCACCGACAATATTTTCGGAGCGACGCCTGCAGCCTTTTCGGGACACGCGTTGAACAGAGGCGAAACCGATACTATAGTGGACAGTCAGCTTACCTCGGGTGTGGATTTGCTTTGCGCTTCCGTATCAACGGCTTGTACGGATAAGGCGGACGCAATAGCCCAAAACGGTTATACGCTTTGTACCGATTATGCAGATATAGAAAACGCAAAGAACGCTGACAAGGCGTATTGGCAGTTTGATATGGCAGGATATAACGCAAGCGTAAAGCTTGAGGACGTAACCTCTCACGCGCTCGACTTCTTGTCCAAAGACGAGGATGGGTTTGTAATGATGATAGAGCAAGCGCATATCGATAAGTACTCGCACAGCAACGATATCGAGGGCGCGGTAAAGAGTATGGCAAGCTTGAATAATACTGTTGAAACGGTACTTGAGTGGATAGGCGACAGAAAGGACACTGCTATTCTGATTACCGCAGACCACGAAACGGGAGGTCTTACCGTAAGCACGAAAAATCAGACGCTCGCCGATCTTACGACGGTTAACGGTAATAAGATGTATTATGCTTGGGAGCACGGAAACCATACGGATTCTAAGGTTGCGCTTTTCGTGTACGGAATAAACCCCGATTACTCGCAGTTCGATTACTATAAGTCTAAGCATCTTATTAAAAATATCAACGTTTACGGCGTTATGCGTAACCTGTTAAACGACGGGCTTTGTTATGCTTAGGTAACAAAAAACGGAACACGTATTCGACTTTTAGCGACAAAAACACAAAAATCCGTCCGTAATTTGTGGACGGGTTTTTAAGATAGGTTAAGTTTATTGCGGATATTTTCACGTATTATCCTACGTATACCCGCGCGTCTTTTGAATGGAGAAAGAATTTGCGAATAGTCGTTTATGGATTTATAATAACAAGGAGAAGATTATGTTTGATATAAAGATAACGGACGTAAGAGAAAGAGCAGGAGATAGTGCGTTTTTGATAGACGACGGAGTGACCGCGATACTGTACGACAGCGGTTTTGCTTTTACGGGCTATGCTGTTGCAGAGCGCATAAAAAAGGCGCTTGGCAAAAGAAGTCTTGACTTTATTTTCTTAACGCACTCGCATTACGATCACGCGCTCGGGTCTTGTTACGTGCTTGAATATTACCCCGAGGCAAAGGTTGTAGCCGGAAGCTATGCCACAAAGATTTTTGCAAAGGATTCGGCAAAATCGGTGATGCGCGACCTTGACAAAAAGTTTGCCACAGCTTGCGGTATAAACGAGTACGACGACCTTGTGGATAACCTTAGGGTGGATATTGCCGTAGATGACGGGGATTGCGTAAAAGCAGGGGATATGACCTTCAGGGTGTTTTCTTTACCCGGGCATACAAAATGCTCCGTTGGGTACTATTGCGAGGAGAAAAAGCTATTGCTCGGCTGTGAAACGTTAGGTGTTTTTGACGGCGAGGGCGGAGTTGTTCCTGCGTACCTTGTGGGATATGAAATGACACTCAAATCCATACAACGTATGCAACAAATCGAGATAGATAGAGTGCTTGTTCCGCACTACGGACTGTTGGATTGCGAACAGACAAAGACGTATCTTAGCTTATCAAAAACCGTTGCGCAAGAGGTTGGTACTACCGTTGTAAAACAGCTTGAGTGCGGAATGGAAAAGACTGAAATCATAAAGCAGTATATTGATAGATATTGGAAAGGGTATATTAAGGATATTTATCCTATTGACGCAATAACGCTAAACACTTCGATTATGGTGGACTTATTAGAGCGTGAGCTTTTAGGTAAACCAACAGTCGATTGACGTAAAAATCATAAGGCTGTATAATTGTTTTATCTAGTAAAAACGGAGGAGCGTTATGGATATTGTAAAGGTTGGAAATTTAATTGCGCAAAGAAGAAAAGAGATAGGGGTTACTCAACAACAGCTTGGTGACGTGTTGGGGGTTAGCGCAAAGGCGGTTTCTAAATGGGAAAGGGGGCTTAGCTGTCCTGACGTGTCCTTACTTTCTCCGCTTAGCGTTATTCTGAAAATCAGCTTAAAAGAGCTTATCAGCGGAGAGTTTGATAAAAAGCAGAGCAGTAATATTGGCGGTAACGTAAATTTTAAGTACCACAATGATAAGATTTTTGAAACGTATGAGAAAATAGAGTTTGTTGAGAATGGGAAAATAGTGTCGCCATATCTTTTTGGTAATAATTTGGAGCATACACGCTCTTCGGTATATCACGGAATTTCCGCACAGATGCTTGATAACAGAAAGTTTGCAGGTAAGCCGTCCGCAATGAGTGGTGTAGCTTATAGGTGGTACTCTGTGGGTGAAAAAACGTATACAATGCTCGTGTATAATAAAATGACTGTATCGATTCCGTTTTCTCCGTACGTTCGCCATGATGAAGATCATTACCATATGAAACGAGATCACGAGCAGAATTTTCAGCAGATATCCAATGCAAACGAGGGAGAAAGGTGCGGAATAGGTCAGAGTGAGCTGTGTGTTATAGAGGGCAAAACCTACGACTTTGCAATAGTGCTCAGATCTTATAACGTGGATGGTATCAGTGTTGCTCTTACCTCACGATACGGTCAAGTTTACATAAAGAAGGATATTGAGATCGACAGGAACGTGGAGGATTGGGTGCGTTATACCGCAAAGCTAACCTCGCCCGTATCCGATGCGGATGCAAACATTGAGATTACGTTTACTCAGGCAGGAAGCGTGGCGGTGGGAGCCGTTTCGCTTATGGACGAGAACAACTTCAGGGGGATGCGTAAGGACGTAATAGAAAAAATGAAGGAGATGGGTATTAAGCTTTTGCGTTGGCCGGGCGGAAATTTTGCAGGCGAGTATAATTGGTTTGACGGGCTTATGCCCGTGGATATGCGTTCTCCGCTTGAAACTTATTGGGCTCTCGAAACTCAACCGCATTCGCAGTGTTATGATTTTCACGAGATAAATACCGATGACTTTATTGCTCTGTGCAGGGAGATAGGGGCAGAGCCGTACCTTACGATAAACCTTGCCTGGAACACTCCTGAAGAGAATGCGGCGTGGGTTGAGTATTGTAACGGAGATGAAAGCACGGTATGGGACAAAAAGCGTATTGAGCGTGGATATAAGGAACCGTATAACGTTATGCTGTGGTCGCTCGGAAACGAGTTCGGGTACGGACATATGGAGGGGGAGAACAGTATTCACGGCTATACACGGCTTGCAAAAGAAAATGCCGAAAAAATGCTTAAGGTAAGTCCAAACCTTACCTTTTGCTCCTCAGGTCCGTTTCCCAACGAGGAGTGGGTGGAGTATAGTGTAAAACCGCTTATGAGCGTATCTTCCACCGTGTCGGTGCACAGCTACGTGCCGGGTCCGTATTACTACTTTACGGATAAGATTGAGGATGAGTACGAAAAGGGCGTTTCAAAATATCTGGGAGTGTGGGACAGAGTGCTTAAAACTCACGCACAGATTCCTGAAGACGTAACGATTTCGCTTGACGAATGGAACGTGTGGTATAGCTGGTATCGTCCGTCCTGCGTTGTTGACGGAATATTTGCCGCTCTTACGATGAACATGATAATAGCTGAGGCTGAAAAGCTGAAAATACAGTTTGCGTGTCACTTTGAGGCGGTAAACGAGAGTGCCATTGCAGTAAAAAAGGACAGGGCTTTTCTTACTCCGCTCGGCAGGGCTATTGCCTTGGCATCCAAGCACGCAAACGGGCGTATAATGTACACTTCTCATACGTGCGTTGTTACCGAAAATAACGGTACGTATGTTGCAACAATGGTAAATCCGTCTTTTGGAAGTGAGAAAACCGTTGAGCTTTCTAACAACGTGGATATTGTGGAAATTTGCGGATGTTCCTCAAAGGACGTGTTTCCCAATACTAATTTTGACGAATATAAGCCTACAGTCACAGACGGCAAAATAACGCTCGCTCCGCACAGTATCGCTATTGTTTATATGAAATAAATAATATTCTCCGATTACTCAATAGTAGTCGTGTTGGTGGAGGAATTGTGGGTGTGGTATTCTTTGAGAAAGAGTAAAAGTAAGATTTTCTCGCATACGTATTGAGCAAAACTGAATAGAAAACAAGCAAAACCGTTAATTAAGTTTAGCGGTTTTTGTGTGTTTTGGAATAAAGCATAATCCCTTATTTTGTAATAAGCAATATTTATGTAGTGCAAGAAAGTGAAAAACAGGCATTTTTCTTTACATATTCTTTATAGTATGATATAATTTAACGGTAAAGGAGAAGATTTATGTTTGATGCGTTTTTTATTATGCTTAAAAACGTTGCCGTGTTCGTAGCGCTTGCGATGCCCGGGTTTATTCTTGTAAAAACAAAACTACTCAGTCAAGAACATTCCGGCGTTATGTCAAAGTTTCTTATGTACGTGGGATTGCCGTTCATGATAGTAACTTCGGTGGTGAACAAGGTGGTTTTTTCGCCGTCAACGCTTGCCGTAATAGGGGTTGCGGTTGCAGTAGGAGTAGTTTTTACTCTTCTTGCCTTTTTTATGTCCAAGCCCACGGTTTTGATGGAAAAAGATGCTAAAAAACAGGGTATGATGCGTTTTTGCTCCGTGTTTTCCAATAATGGATTTTTAGGTATTCCGCTTGCCGCCGCCGTGTTTCCATCTCAGCCAACTGTCGTTCTTGTGGTTATCATAATTAATATAATAACGAACGTAATGCTGTACACTTTGGGTGTATATGCGGTTACGGGCGATGGGAAGAGTATGAATATAAAAAAGGCGCTGATCAATCCCGTAATCATTGCTTTTATTGTGGGAGTTGTCATAAATCTTACCGGCGTTGTGCAATACGTGCCTGAAATAAATACGTTTTCCACGCATTTTTCATCGGTTGTAACTCCGCTTTCCATGACGATATTGGGAATGAAAATGGGTTCAGTTAAGATTAGTTCTTTGTTTTTGGAAATTAGGACTTATTACGTTTCCGCGCTCAAGCTTATTGTTTATCCCGTTATTATCGTAGCACTGATGTTATTGTGTAAGACCTTGTGCGTACCGTTTATAAATACAGAGTTTGTGCTTGGAATATTTATGGCGTTTTCGATGCCAACCGCAGGGCTTGCTTCCGCATTTGCGGATACGTATGACGGAGATGGAGAGGGAGCTGTAAAGTATACTTTGAATTCTACGATTTTGTCTGTAATAACCATACCTGTATTATATCTGCTTATAACTTTACTGGTATAAAAAGGAGGAAATATGATAACGAAATTTGATATCGAATATAAGGACGGGCTGTATATAGATTTATATCTGCCCGACAGCGAGGCGTTTGACGTGTTTGTGTATTTTCACGGCGGTGGGCTGTGCGCGGGTGATAGAAAGGGCAAGGAGATAAAGGTTTTTGCACCGTTTCTTGCTCAGCGTGGCATAGCCGTTGCGAGCGTGGAGTACAGAATGTACCCAACAGCCAAGTTCCCCGATTTTATAGAGGACGGGGCGGATGCCGTAGCTTGGATAAAGAATAATATTTGCTCTTACGGAAAATGCAAAAGACTGTTTGTGGGCGGAAGTAGCGCAGGCGGTTATATGTCAATGATGCTGTGCTTTAACGGTGAATACCTGCAAAAGCGTGGTGTTTCCCCAACCGATATAGACGGATATATCCACGACGCAGGACAGCCAACCTCGCATTTTAACGTGCTTAAAGAACTGGGTAAGGATTCGAGAAGATTAATAGTGGATGAAACTGCGCCCATGTACTTTTTGGGTACAGCCGAGGAATATTCGCCTATGCTGTTTATTATTGCAGATGACGATATGTTCGGAAGATACGAGCAGACTATGCTTATGATAAGCGGAATGAAGCATTTTGGACACGGTGACAAGGTGCATCTTAAACTAATGCACGGAAAACATTGCTCTTACGACTATGCCGTGGATGAGGACGGCGAAAGTACGTTTGGAAAAGTAATAGAAGAATTTATTAATAAAATCAATTTGTAAAAAGGGATACGGTTCTTTTAAAATTGTTTAAATATTTTCGTTAAATGCTTGCAATTGCGCGCGTATAAGTGGTATACTTTATCGAGTGGGTAGAAGCCTATTATAATAATGAAAATGAAAGGAGAATGATTGTATGCCAATAGTAGATATGCCTCTTGAAAAACTTAAAGTTTATCAGGGAAGAAACCCCAAGCCTGCGGACTTTGACGCGTTTTGGGATAAATCGCTCAAAGAGCTTGACTCCGTAGTACCTGATTTTACGATGGAAAAGGCGGATATTAAGTCCAAGATCGGAGATTGTTACTATATCAGCTTTACGTCCATTCAGGGTGCAAAGATTACGGGTAAAATGGTTAAGCCCAAAAATATCGAGGGAAAAGTCCCTGCAATTATCGGTTTTCACGGTCTTGGCGGATGTTGCTGGTCGTTCAACGCCCTCATTACTTACGCTTCACAGGGCTATGCAATGTTCACTATGGACGCTCGTGGACAGGGCGGTGGCAGTGAGGACGTAGGAGGCCCGGGAACGAGTCAGGTTACGATGTTTATGAGAGGCTTTGACGGCGAGCCCGAGCAAATGTATTTAAGAAACCTCTTTTTAGACACGGCTCTGCTTGCTCGTATCGTAATGTCGCTTGACTACGTTGACGAAAACAGAGTAGGCGTTTCGGGAGGATCTCAAGGCGGTGGACTTTCTATTGCTTGCGCAGCGCTTGAGCCTCGCATTGCAAGATGTCATTCTACATATCCTTATATGTCCGACTACAAGAGAGTTTGGGAAATGGATTTAGCAAAGGGCGCTTACGACGGACTTAAGAACTATTTTAGAAACCGTGATCCTCGTCACGAACGCGAAGACGAAATCTTCGAAAAACTCGGCTACGTGGATATTCAGTACTTAGCTCCAAGAATTAAGGCGAAAGTTATGATGGCAACCGGTCTTATGGATACGACTTGTCCGCCCTCTACTCAGTTTGCCATGTACAACAAGCTTACTTGTGAAAAGCAAGTAGTTATCTATCCCGACTTCGGTCACGAGGGACTTAAAGGTCAGGACGAAATCGAGTTTAACTTTATGGCGGATCTTTAATCTGTCAACGCTTAACTAAATAAACTGAATCGTCGTTCTTTACTGTTAAAAGGTAAGGAACGGCGTTTTTTTGCTGTTTTTTAATAGTTATACGCTATGATGTGCTCTTGCAAGAAAGGAATAATTGCATTTTTATAATGTTTCGGGCAAAAAAAGTAGCGATTTTTGTCAAGTGTTTCTTAAAAAATTTCTCGACATGTCGCGAGGTGTGTACATTTGCAGTGGAAATTTAAACTTAAATGCAGTTCGGTAAATAGTTGACACACTATTGTCAGGAATTATGGTGTATAGTAGTGGTACAAACGCAATCGGAACCTGTGTTTGGAGAAAATTTTATTGGAGGATATCAACGTGGAAATCTGGGTTTTACTTATAATTGCAATAAGAAGCAAGCTACCGGAAGCGGTGGAGAACATGGAAAAGAGAATAATGAAATTCGCGCTTAACCCGTTAATGCCGACAGTCAAGCAGAGTGAGATCGTATGCGACCTTATTAATAAAAAGAACATGCTCGTCAACCTCAAGGTTCTGAGCGACAGGATAGAAGAACATTTAGAGGAGGAGAAGCTTAATTTGTTGAAATCATTCTTAAGCGAGCGTGAAAGGGTGCATACCTACTGCTTAAAGAACAAGTGTGACCCCACAGAATTTGTAAGCAAGATTTTTGATTATGCCAAAGATGGCGTAGCTCCGCTTGAAGCGCTTAGGCTAAACAGGGAAAAAATGGAAAAGGATTATTCCGATTTGATGCTCGTAAGCATGACGATGCTCACTATCAAAAGAATGTTAGCTTTAGTTTCTGCTTCCGCGATACCGTACGGCGCGATGATTACGCTTAAGCAGTATGACAACAAAGCTACTGCGAGCGCGGTCTGACGGTTTTCAGCGCCAGGATTAAAAGTATAGAAATCGGTACGCACAACGCAATAATGAGAATAGTTCCGTTTCCCGGTAAAACGGAAGCGGAAACGGATACCGACGCGCTCTGAACTTTTTCCGAAGCTGTGTAATCGTTTTCGGGAAAGACGGGAACGTCTGCGTAAAGGTTGTACACGTACCCGAAATTTCCGTCGCCGTCCTTAACGTAATACCATTCGTCGCCGAGCGAGCTTATCTGCTCAGTTCCCTTTCTTGGGCCGTAAAAGGTAACGGTTGCGCCGTTGTTAAGCTTTGCGCATACGTTATCTTTAAGATGAGAAGGCGACGAGCGAACGGTAACGGTATTGCCGTCGTTATAAACTTTAGCAGTAACGTTTGCAGGAAATTTGTTGAGAGGAACGTAATCTACAGTATTCACGTCGTCCGTCTTTACGTATCCCACAACGTCAAGGTAGGATACCTTATAAAATTCTTCATCCTCTTGCAAAACTTTTACAAAGTACGTAGAGGGCAGAGTGAACAGGGGAACGAGAAGCGTCGAGTCTGCGTACAGGATAACGTTCTTGTCTACAAGCGAGTACGACGGCGTTTGTGCCGACGCGGAGAGAGGAATACAAACGACGGAGAGTATACAGTATAAAATTGCCAGTACATAATTCTTCATACCTTAGATTATAAAACAGTTTGAGCGAAAAATATTCACGTTTTTTGACTGTTTTTGTAAAAGAGTATAAAAAGATTTTGTTTGGGTTGGCTTATACGTTATTGCAAAAACGCGTTAATCATCAATAATTATTACAGGCTCTCCAAAAAAAAAGGAAGGATATGACTTTATGACGGAAAAAGAGATTATCCACAGGCTGAAAACCGTGGAGAAATGGCAAAAATTAAAAAGAAAAAACAATAAGATAGCTTACTATAACACGGGAGAGAAGGTCCATAAAAAACAAATGGAGTTTCACAAGTGCAGTAAGCGCAACCGCTGGGTTTTCGGCGGAAACCGATGCGGAAAAACAGAATGTGGTGCAGTGGAAACCGTGTGGCGAGCGAGAGGTATTCACCCCTTCAGACAAAACAGGGATAACGTTTTCGGGTGGGTAGTGTCGCTGAGCCGTGACGTTCAGCGCGACGTTGCGCAACGTAAAATTTTAGAATACCTCAACCCCGAATGGATAGAAGATATTGTGATGGTAACGGGAAAAGCCACAAATCCCAAAGGTGGCGTAATCGATTATATCACGGTAAAAAACGTATTCGGAGGGCTGTCCACAATAGGCTTTAAGAGCTGTGAAATGGGCAGAGATAAATTTCAGGGAGCGTCGTTGGACTTTGTGTGGTTCGACGAGGAACCGCCCGAGGATATATACCTTGAGTGCAGTATGCGCCTTATGGATAAACGTGGCGACATGTACGGCACGATGACGCCTCTTTTGGGGCTGACGTTCGTGCATAGGAAGATATATCTTAACGAGAGCGGGGACGACGAGGTTTGGTATACCTTTATGGAATGGGCAGATAATCCGTATCTTGACGCGCAGGAGATTGACCACTTATCAAAAGTGTTGAGTGAAGAAGAGTTGCAAGCAAGAAGATACGGACGGTTTGTTACCGACAAAGGTATGGTGTATCCGGAGTTTGACGAAAGGGTACACGTTATACAACCTTTTGACGTTCCAAAGGAATGGTACGATAATATTTCTATAGATCCGGGACTGCATAATCCGCTCTCGGCGCACTGGTACGCGACCGATTATGACGGCAACGTATACGTGATTGCCGAACATTTTGAAAGCGGAAAGCCCGTTTCGTACCACTGTGACGCAATAAAAAGAATATGCGAAAGGCTGGGCTGGAAGCACGATTATACGGGCAGGTATACCGCCCTTATAGACAGCGCCGCCACGCAACGCACACTCAATAGTCAAAAGAGTGTTGCAGACCTGTTTTACGATAACGGGATTCTTGTAAACACCAAGGTAAACAAGGATCTTTTCAGCGGAATTAACAGGATAAAAACATACTTAAAGCCCTCTATCGGTCCACCTAAGCTGTACGTGTTTTCCTCGTGCGTTAATATGATCAGGGAAATTAAATCGTACATGTGGAGCGATGGGGATAATCCGAAAAAAACGGATGACCATAGCCTCGACGAGCTTCGCTACTATATAATGACCAAACCCACACCGCCGGAAAGGGAAGTCGTTAAATCGCAAATACTCAGCGACAAGGAGAGGCTGATAAAAAGACTAAGACGTAGAGCGTAAAGGAGAAAATATGGAAGAGATCCACGACGATCTTCTTTGCGCCGTCAGAAAAAAAGCAGTAGGATATACTGCGGAAGAATGTGTTGAAGAGTACGGAGTAAACGACGGACAGCTTACGCTTTGCAAGCGTAAGATTACCGTAAAGGAAGTTCCGCCCGACCTTAGCGCGGTTAAGATGCTTATGGAAATGGACGGTGCTGATCCGTATTCTAAAATGAGTGAAGAAGAACTTGAAAACGAAAAAAACAGACTACTTAAATTATTAAAGGAGAAACAAAATGAAACTGATTAATACACCTTATAAAATCCGTTGTGAAATGGGTGCGTGTAAAAATCTTGCGGATAAGACCATCGTTATGGATAGGGTCAGTATCAAAAATCATATACACGTATGCGGAAATTGCTTACACACGCTTTATTCTCTTATTGGCGAGGAGATTATTCCCAAGCCCGTCGAAACTCTCAAAATGAGCAAAAAGAGAGGCGTTAAAAATGAAGCATGATAAGAAACAGTACGAAGAGGATATCGTAAGAGAAGTCAGAGCGGACTACGAAAACAGAGCAAGGCTCAGACGTCCGTACGAGGCGCAATGGCAACTTAATTCTAATTTTGTTATGGGCAACCAGTACTGTTACGTAAATATTAAGGGCGACGTAGAGGATAGCGAAAAGGATTATTTTTGGCAGGAGCGAGAGGTCTTCAATCACGTTGCAACCGTTATAGAATCCCGCCTTTCCAAGCTTTCATCCGTCAGACCCAAGCTTGTGGTTCAGCCGGCTTCCGGCGACGATAAGGACGTAAAGAGCGCAAAGGTAAGTAGTAAGATTTTAGACAGCGCATATCACACGCTCGATCTCGACCGTAAGATATCACGTGCCACTATGTGGTCGGAACTTACGGGTACGGCGTTTTACAAAACCGTATGGAACAGTGAGGGCGGAAAGTGCGTGGGCGAGGATAACGGCGAAAAGATATACGAGGGCGACGTAAAAGTAGACGTTTGTCCGCCTTATGAAATTTATCCCGACGACGTGTCGCATATGGATATAGAGGAATGTACGAGCATTATACACGCAAAGGCGTTGCCCGTAGACGAGATATACAGAGTTTGGGGCAAGCGCGTAAAAAGCGAGAGATTAAACACGCTGTCAACTTACAACGTATCACTCTTGGGTGGACTTGGAAACGTTTCCGCCGTTACGAAAATGAGCAACAGCGAAAACGAAAACTATGCGCTCGTCATCGAACGTTATACGAAGCCCACGTCGGAAAAGAAGGACGGAGAACTTGTCATAGTTGCAGGAGATACGTTGCTTTATATAGGCACGCTTTCTTGCTCTGACGGCAAGCCCGTATATCCCTTTGTTAAGCAAACGTGTATAGATAATCCGGGTTGCTTTTACGGAATAAGCATGGTAGAGCGATGTATTCCCGTTCAGCGCGCGTACAATGCGGTAAAAAACAGAAAGCACGAGTTTATGAACCGTATCGCAATGGGAGTGCTTGCCGTAGAGGACGGCTCTGTGGATACGAGGGATTTAGAGGAAGAGGGCTTAGGTCCGGGAAAAATACTTATCTACCGTCAGGGCTCTAATCCTCCCCGACTTCTCGATCCCGGCTCCGTACCCAACGATTTTACAAACGAGGAGAACAGGCTTCTTACCGAGTTTGCGGAGGTGAGTGGAATAAGTGATATTATGCGTTCGTCCACAGTTCCCTCTACCGTAACGAGCGGAACCGCAATTCAAATGCTTATCGAGCAGGACAACACGCGTATCAATATAACCGCGCAAAGCTTGAAAAACGCGGTAAAGGACGTGGCGCACAAAATTCTCGCGCTGTACAGAAAGAATGCATGCTTTGCTCGACTTAGCCGATTCGTAGGCGAGGAAGGCGACGTGGAGCTTATCAGCTGGAGCGCAAGCGATTTAAGCAGCGACGATATAGTTTTCGGTTCTGTAAACGAAATCAGCGGAACGGTGGCGAGCAAGCAGAACACGATGTTCGAGCTTTTAAGAAGCGGACTTTTACATGACGGAAACGGTAAGCTTCCCGATGCGACGAGGCGTAAGATATTGGACGTGTTCGGTTATGGAGGATGGGAGCAAACGCAGTACGTTAACTCTCTACATTCCACTCGCGCCGAACGGGAAAATTACGCGCTCAGTAAAAAACCGCTCACCGTCAGCGAGATAGACGATCACCTTTTACACGTGGAAGAGCATACAAAGTTCATGCTGTCATCGGATTTTGACAGCATAAGAGAACGCGATCCGTCTTTAGAGGAGAAGATGCTCGACCATATTCGCAAACACAAGCAGTATCACATGCTGACAAAACAAACGGAGGCGCAATATGAAGGACAAACAAATGGGTAAATTCGAAAACGCGAAACAGCTGTACGACGCGTACTGCGCGCTTGAGAGCGAGTTTACCAAACGCTGTCAGAAGATGGCGGAAATGGAGAAAGAATTGGAAGAACTGAAAAATCGCACTTCTTCGCCGGACGTAACAGAGCTGATGAAGGATGCAGATTTTATAAACGAGTACGTTCTTACCAACGATCAAGTGTCGTCAGCCGTAGTGACCGCGTACCTCAAATCGCTTAAAAATAAAGACAGAGTAAGCGTTTTGGGCGCGGACGGCGCGGTGGCACTGTTCGTAAGCAAAAAGCCCACGTCACTCAAAGAGGCTAAGGAGCTTGCGGACGTTATCATCCGACAGGGATGAGTGGAAACAATTTAATACACTTTGAAAGTGACTTTGTGGAAGAAATTTCCTTAGGTTGCTTTTTTTGTGGCAAAAATTTCAAAATTTACTATAAAAACATCAAAAATAATAAAAAATCAAGGAGAAAAATTTAACAATGGTAACATTACAAACAGCGGAAAACGCGCTTAAATCGGTTTATCTCGGTACTATTACCGACATTATGAATACAAAAGTTAACCCCCTTCTTACCAAGATCGAACAGACCGCAACGGACGTTTGGGGTAAGGAAATTCACACCGCCTGCAAGGTAGGACTTAACGGCGGATTTGGAGCAGGAACTGAAACAGGTCCTCTTCCCACCGCGCAGGGCAATATGTACCTTCAGTTCGTATCCACTCTTAAAAACCTTTACGGAAAGATTGAAATTTCCGACAAGGCAATAAGAGCAGGTAGCGACGAGCGAGGAGCGTTCACCGACGTCCTCAACGCAGAAATCGAGGGCTTGCTTAATGCCAGCAAGTTTAATCTCGGACGTATGCTTTATGGCGACGGTAGCGGATATTTGTGTTATATGAACAGCGGAAGCGTAGCGGCAGGATACATTGTGGACGACACGAGAAATCTTGTTCCCGGAATGCTCGTAGACATAGAACACGACGGCGAAATGATCGGAAGAGGCATCAGAATCACCGACGTAGATTACGCTACAAAAACTATCAAGATTGACGCAAACGGCGACTATCCCGACGGAGATTTGTACGTTCAGGGCAGTAAGAATAACGAGATTACGGGACTTGAAGCACTTTTTGGTGACAGCGAATACCTGTACGGCAACAGACGCAGTGATATCAAATCAGTGCTTCCCACTACCAAAAATCTCAATTCCACTCTTGACGAGATCGTTATGCAAGAGGTAATCGACAACGTGGAAAATCACGCTAACAGCACCGTTAACTTTATCGGTGTATCGGCAGACGTGAAATATGCATATCAGGAATACATGGCGCAGTACAAGCGCAATATTGATATCATGAATCTTGACGGCGGATTTAAGAGTCTGTCGTTTAACGGAATTCCTCTTGTATACGACAGATTTATCAAAGACGGAACTATGTATATGCTCGATACTACCAAGTTCAAGCTTCATCAGCTTTGCGACTGGAGATTCTTGGAAAATATCAACGGTAAGATCTTGCATCAGAGCGAAGGCAAGCCCGTTTATACGGCAACTCTCGTCAAGTATTGCGATCTTATTTGTTCCAATCCCAAAGGTCAGGCAAAGATCACGGGTATCAAGAGGGCGTAGTATGTACGGAGTGGGCTACGTGGTAACTGACGACCTTTACTCCATAGCAGGCAGACTCAAAGAGATCGACGACGGGTATTTTATATACTATTCGTACAAGGATCGCAGATTTGAGGTTCACAACAAAAACCAGAGAGGGCGAACGCTTTCTCTGGTTCTGCCATATAAAAGGCTGGACGAACGCACGGTACGGCTTGTACAAAAGACTCGGAGCGAGCGAGTGGACAGTCTTATCCGTCAGATGGAGGAAGAGAATGAGCGAGCTGAAAGAGAGCGTATGCAACAGCTTATAAAAAGCAAGCAGGACGAGCTCGAGAACGCTCTTATTCAGATTACAAAACCAAAAGGAGGAACAGACAATGACTTATAAAGATTGCATAAAAATCGCCTCGTTATATCTTGACGAGAGCGACCTTTACAATTACATCAACGAAGAAAATGCATATGCGAACGCGGAAATTCAGCAAAAAATCAAATATCTCTGCTCTTGTATAGACGTTATTACGAACGAGATTGCATGCGAATATTTTCCCATTAAAAAGAAGGAGAAGGCTATTGCAAGAAACAAACAGATTACTTACGACAGCCTGTCAGAATACGTGCTTGACGTGCGCTACGTAAAGAAGAACGGTCGCAAGGTAAACTATGATCTGTATTCCACGGCGATTGAGGTGGACGAGGACGGAGAATATGAGGTTTGCTACGAATACACGCCCAAAAGCTATAGCGGAAACGTTAACGAAAAGATAGAGCTTTACGGAAGGATTACACCGCGTATAGTGGCTATAGGTGCAGTTGCTGAATACTGTCTGGCGTTTGACAGGTTTGACGAGGCAATAACGTACGATAAAATGTTCAAGGACGCGCTTGTAGGCGTAGAAAAAAGCAGAGGAAAACTGCGCGTTAGAAGTAGGAGGTGGGCGTAGTGAAGTATAAAAAAATAGTAGCAAAACCCCAAAAAAAGATAAGGCTCAACTCGTTTTTAAGAGGAATAGATAACGAACACGACGATATGGTCGCGTCACTAAACAGCGCGAAAGAATTTTATAACTTCGACATATCCACAGGCTCGCTCACACCCCTTAAAGGCTTTGTCGAGCAAGAGCTTAAGCCGTTTGGCGGATTTTGGACGGTTGCGCAAAACTCCGGACATACGGAAGACGGTAAGAAGTACTATTCCGCAGTTTTTGTGGACGATACGGGACTGTTAATGGGCTACGATTTTGACGAACACGGTAACGCGGGAATTATGTACGAAGCACCCGATCAGTCCTATCGTTTTACATCTGTTCCGCAAATAACGGAATATAAAAAGGACGGTAAGGACGCCGTTTTACTTACCTCGCCTACCGACGGAATGGTGGTTTGGCTCGAGGATGGCTATCAGCCCCGAAAAATAGAAAACGCACCGCTTATAACGTCTATGGCAAAGCACGGCGAAAGACTGTTCGTAACAGTTGCAGACAGAGCGGATAGGGTGTGGTATTCGGACGAGGTTGATCCTACCAACTGGAACGTGTCTTTGGACGGAGCAGGTTATATAGGCTTTAAGGACGAGCGTGGCGAATGTGAGAAAGTGTTGACTTTAGGCGGATACGTATACGTGTTTCGTGAACACGGCATAAGCCGTATTACCGCATACGGCGAGCAAACTGAGTTTGTTGTGGAACACGTTTTCAGCTCGGGATCGCGCATTTGCGCATCTTCCGTAACGCTGTGCGGAAATCGTATAATCTTTGCTTGCGACGACGGGATTTTTAGCTTCAACGGAAGTAGTGTGGTAAGGCTTTTACCGCTCTTATCCCCGGCGCTTGTTTTTAACGAAAACACGGTAACCGCCTACTATAAAGGCAAGCTTTATCTTGCAACCAAGATGTATACGGAAAATGCAATAGGGTGCGAAAGCGCAGAACACGTCAACAACGTTATGATAGTTTACGACACGTATACCGATAAGTACGGCATCTACCGCGGAATAGACGTGCGTAGGATAACGCCCATGTACGGAGTGGATAAGGTGTTTATGATTGTGGGCAATCAGCGCAAGGTGTGCGTTATGACTAACGGAAACGATTACAACGGCGAACTTATCGAAAGAAAGTGGCGTTCGCCCGAAAGTGATTTTGGCATCAGCGAGAAAAAACTGCTTAAGAGCATTTCGCTTTTCACAGACTACGATATAGTTTTGAAAGTGTACAGCGAGAGCGGTACCGTAGAACGCAAGATACGGGGAAAGCTGAGTAGATCAACCGTTCCAATAAACCTCTCCTCTCACACGTTTGCAATAGAGTTTATCAGCACCGATTATAATTGCCGTATAGCCTCTCCGACTTTAATTTATTATTAGGAGGAATAACTATGTGGGAAGAAATTATTAAGCTTGCCGTAAGCAACGGAATTTTTGCGGTTCTGTTCTGCACGTTGCTCGTCTACCAGCTAAAGGATTCTGCAAAACGAGAGCAAAAGTATCAGCAGACCATAGAAGGTTTGGTGGAAAAGTTCGATATCATGTACGAGATTAAGGAAGATAACGAGCAGATAAAAAGAGATAACGCACAGATAATAACGGACAACGCGGAAATTAAACTGATGCTTGGCAAAAATGAAAACAGAAAAGAATAAATGTAACAAAAAAACCAATACGTGTACGGGTTTTTCGCTCAAATCAAAACAAAACATAGCGAAAGCCCTGCGCGTAAATACGAAAATTTCAAGGAGAAAAACATGACAAAAAATATCAAAAGAATTCAGATGATTCGTAGTATTCTTTTTGCAAAACGCTACGATTACCATAAAAATAAGGAGAAGAAATTATGATAGATATTAACAAAATTACAAAAAAAATTTACGAGCTTGAAAAGTCGGAAAAAGATGAAAAGAAAAACGAACAAAACCAAGCTCAAACAGATCAGGTTGAGCAGACAAGTGAAAAGGTTATGGAAGTGGAGTCTAAGCCCAAAACCGTCGTGTACGAAACCAAACCTAACGTTGT
This sequence comes from Clostridia bacterium, assembly GCA_017623455.1. GTDB lineage: Bacteria > Bacillota > Clostridia > Christensenellales > Pumilibacteraceae > RUG12826. The sequence goes on from JAGAPA010000076.1 coordinate 20,816, forward strand.
GGTAACCATGCCACAAAAACCGCAGATACAAACTCCCACCTACGAAAGAGTTGAGTACGTGCCTAAAACCGACGAGGAGATAGAACAGGACGTAACGGAAGAGCTAAGCGCGTACAAGCAAAACGCAATTAATGGAATAGATTCGGATTACGAAAACGTAAAATCGCAAAAAGAGCAGGAGAAAACGGTTCAGTCCGAAAAGCTCGCAGGCGGTGAAAAAACAGTAAACGAGGCGTATGAAGAGGCGGACAAGGCTATAACCTCCGACCTTATTAAACGAGGTATGTACGATTCGTCCACCAACGCTCTGATGCGCGAGAAGAACGCGGAGGACAGAGATTCCGCTCTTAAAAAACTATCCGAAAAGCACGCGTCAGCTATTGCTCTTATAGACAGCGATATTGCAAAGGCGGAAGCACAAAGACAAAAGGCGATCAACGATTTCAACGTTACGTATGCGCTTAAATATGCCGAACGTATAAGCAAGCTCAAGCAACAGCGCGAAGACGAGATAGAAAAAGCGCTTAAGTACAACAACGAGATAACCGAACAGGAATACAAGGACGTTATAGAAAAGGAAAAGACCGAGTCCAAGCTTTACAGCGAAGCACTCAGCCAAAAACAGCAGGAAATGGTTATAGAAAGCAAGCAGAAGTATGAAGAGGTAAATTCCTACGAATACCGTATCTATACAATTCTTCGCAATCAGCTTGCAGGAATGAGTAAAGCGGACGCGTACAAAGCGATCCACAACGATCCCACCTATGCCGACAACCTCACTACCACTTATTACTTACAGCTTGTTGACGAGTTCGGAAGAGGTCAGCCCGTTCCCGATGTTCGCGACAACTACGGGGAGAATTTGTATGAAAGATAAAATCAAAACTAAGTCGTTCTGGATTGCCCTTGCAGGAGCAGTAATCATGCTTCTGCAAGCCTTCGGGCTAAAAGTAGACGTGCCTGTGGTAAACGAGATTATAACCTCTGTTTGCGCCATCGCCATTCTGCTTGGGGTAATGATCGACGATACAAAAAAGACCGAAAATCACGCCAACGTATCCGACAAAACGCAACAAACGCTTGCACAAAACACAAATATCGAGCCTGCGCCTTCACACAAAATCGAGGACGGTTGCGATATTACGGACACACCACTCTCCCCTGCCGAAGAATCGGAGAGCAACAAAACAAACAAAACAAATAAATATATTGGAGGAAAAAACCTATGACAATTTTAAATCAGGTGGCGGAAACCTTAACGTCCGCAAAAAAAACATCAAAAAATTTTAAAATTAAAGGAGGACATAACAATGTCAATGAATATCAACAAAGAGAAGTTTTCTGATGCAAGCATCAGTCAGGATCTCGGAAAATCAGGGTCTGCACAGGTAGACCTGTTTAATGGAAATCTTACGTTCGTACACACGGACGTGCAGTTTAATTACGGAAACCCAATAATCAGCGTGGGTCACGTATACAGTGCAAAGGCGCAAAGCAGTGGAACATACGGCAACAACTGGTCGCTCAACTGCGAGGAAAAGATAGAAATAGCAAGCGACGGCAGTTACTTAAAGTACGTCGACGCAAGCGGCAGTGCCGCGTATTATTTTGAAATGAAAATCGAAGCAAAGAGTAATTATACAATTTTGGATAGTGGAATAGACACGGCAGATAAATTGTATATGCCTATGTATAGCGGTTCTTCAGGAGTATATAAGAGCGGTAGCGAGTATATACTGTTTGACGGCAAAGGCAACCGTAAGCATTATAGTGTATCGGGAAGCGTGGGCTATCTCAGCAAGGTGGCAACTGTGGAAGGAAAGAAGCTTGTTTACACTCGAAATACAAGTCATTTACTAACAAAAATACAAGATGATAACGGAAGATATGTAAACTTTACATATTCGGGTAATAAGCTTACAGAAGTTGTTGACAGCGCAGGAAGAAAGAAAAAATATTCGTATAGCAACAATAATCTGACAGAGATTAAAAACGTGAGTGCAGATGGTTCAGAAGAAATCTGTCTTACAATTGAATACGGTTCTAATAATCTGGTTGCCCGAATAACAGGCGCGAACGGTATTTCATACTTGTATGAGTACCCAAATAACAGCGCGAGAGTAAGCAAGGTTACCAAACAAAGCAAGCACAAGGTAATAAGCTCAGATGTGAACAGTATGCAAACGGAAGAAAATTACACCTCGTATGAATCGTGGGATATAACTTACAACTTGGACAAGGTTGGAATTTCACAGGACGAAAACGGAAACGACGTTGTAGACCGAGAATACGACGCAAACCCGACTGAGGGTTCGGAAAACAACGATACGTATGCGGAACATCTTAACTCAAAAGTTGTAACAAATCTTGGAGTAACCCATTATTACGGCTTTAAGACGGATAATGGAACGTATTATTACAATGCGCTTTCTTATGAGGGTGACAAGTACAAAATAGGTGTTGCAAAAGATACAATGAGTATCCGCACTTCGCAAAGCAGCGACAGGCTTGTAATATCTACGGCAAAAGACAACTTGCTTAAAAACCCCAATTTTGACAATACGGAAAATGATCCTGTAAAAGGATATTATCCAATGGATTGGCAGGGTTTTTACGAGGGCAGTACTGAAAATTACGTAGCCTTTGATGCTATAGATCAAACGAATTCCCTTATTATTCCTGCAGATGGAAGAGTACACGGTGTTTACCAAAGTATAAACAACGTGGTAAGTACCGGTGGTGGCGGAGATACGTATAATAGCTTAAACGGCGGAATGTATACGTTGTCTGCTTGGATAAAAGGCGGTAAGCAAGCTCAAACTAAAGAGTTTTCATTGCAGGTAAAATACTATAATTGCATTGCCGAAACCGTACCCCTTACGAACTATGAAAGTTTGTCTGCATTTGGCGATGATAAATGGACGTACGTAATAAAAAGTGTATATTTGCCAAATACAAAGCAGGATAGCAGCGGAACTGAAAGGGGTATAGAGTCAATCAAGGTTTGTATTAATTTCAAAAGTACGTATACTGGAAACAATAACAATTTACTTATAGACCGAATTTCCTTAAATTACGGAAAAGCTAATGTAATGAAGTCCGAGCCTGTGCTTGTTTGTAAAACCGATACGGGGAACGTTATATATAATCTAGATAACGTAAACGTTGGAATTGTTTTAGGGGCGGTTGATCTTGTAAACAAGAAAGCGAGATGGATACAAGAAAACCTAATGGTTTTGGGTGGTAATACTATAGATATAGAAACAACAAAAGTAACTTGTACGGACGGTAGTGAGTTTTTTTTGAAAAACGTGCGTGTTATGTATAATGCAATAAACACTACCGAAGATTCTTTTGCTGTTACAAAAACAGAGAATGACGTGTACGGCAATCCTATAACTCAGAACTTATGGAATAGAGGTAAAGAGTATGCGGCAGACACAGCATTCAACGTAACTAAAACTTTTGATAATAAGTACCGCGAACTTACGAGCATTGACTTTAGAAATGTGCAAACTACAACTACGTATACAGATAGAACGGCAACAGTTGGCGAGATTATTACACAAAATATTAAAAAGAAAAATCAAGCGAGAGATAAAGCTTATGAAGTTTCTATAGAAAAAACATTGGACGGCAGTGCGACGGCACAGGAAACTGATGCGCAAGGTAATACCATTATTTATGATTATAAGGGTAACGACACAGCCGAGCTTGTTAAAGACGTATTGTATAAGACAACTTATCCCGACGGCTCGTACGTTAAGTATACTTATGACAAAAACGGGAATGTTGCAACAATGACGTTGGGTAAAAATACGACAGCAAACCATACTTTTGCATATACCTACACTATGGGCTATCCTACAAAAGTAATTGTAGATAATTCGGATACTTTTACTTATGACTATGACGGAATGGGTAACGTTAAGCGTATAAAGAAAAACGGTGTAGAATTAGCCTCATATAACTACGTATATAGATATAATGCAGGTTTACCGCCGTACAAAACTACTACTAAGTTTGGAAAGTCCTACACTACCGAGTTTGACGAATACGGCAACCCTGCAAGTATTTACGAAACAAGTACTATTGATCTTGTTTCTACAATGGAGTATGATCCTAATACCAAGGAGTGTAAAAAGATAAATGACTTTACAAATACCGACAGAAATTCAACTCCGCAAACTGTATGGGAAACTGAAACAGATAGTAACAAGACTGTTATAACCGCAAGCGGAAGAGTAAACTTAGAAAATACCGTATACCAAAAGGATGGATTAGTAAGTGAAGAGGAAATGACGGTAGGAAACGATGAGTTTTATACTAAGTTTGAGTATGATTCGCTTACAAGTAAGGGAAGATACCCCGATAACAGATTAGAAAACGTGTACGTAAAAGATGGTCAAGGAAATCTGATGGCAAAAACAACGTACAATTATAATAATCTTAGCAATATATCCGGTAAAAGTATTAGTTCTGTTTGGGATGAAACAACAGGAACAGAGGAAAATGTAATAAATCAAACCATTGGTTATACAAGACCGGATAATAGTAATTATATAGGTGATAATGTAATATCTGTAAATACAACTCTAAGCACAAAAGATAAAACGTGGGATACAACTTTAGACAAAAAATATACTTATGACGATAAGAATAACGTAACCAACATTCGTTATAGAAATCTATTCTATAATTCAATGGTAAAAGACGAGGTTGATGACACCACGGTAGCAAATGGAACTCACTATGAGCAGACCGAATATGAAGAAAATGTTTCATATGTATATGATGAACATGGTAAACTAATACGAGAGAATAACCACATAGCAGGAAAAACTTTCTTGTATTATTATGACACAAAGGGAAATATTCTTCAAAGAATAGAAACAACTTACACAACGGGAGAGATTCCCGAAACAGCAGAAGAAATTTGCTATAATTATGGTTACAACAGTAATGGGCAGCTTAGATATATAAATTACGAGCCCACAGGCGATGATATAATAGTTGTAGGAAACTACGATTCTTACGGCAATCCGCACTCATACAATGGTAATACTCTTAGCTGGGACGGACAAAGACTTACCGCATACGGAACAACTACGTACCAGTACGATATGCGCGGACTTAGACTCAGCAAGACCGTAAATGATGTTACCACTAATTACGTATACGATACGGAAAGCAGACTTGTTCAGGAAACAAAGGGAACTCAGCGCATTAATTATCTTTATAATATGAATGATATGATTGGCTTTACTCTTCCATATACGGAAAACGGAGTAACAAAGCAGTTCCCGTTCTACTATATTAAGGATGCACAGGGAAATATTTGCTACATTGTTGACAAGTTCGGTAAGCTTGTGGTATCATATAACTACGATGCATTGGGAAACGTTGTAAACAAGTTCTTCTTCAAGTACGGAGTAGCAAATGCCAAGACTAATTACAGCATTACGCTTGGCACAACCGTATACACCGCGCAGGATATAGACAACCTAAACAGTCACTATTACCGTGGTTATTATTACGACAAAGAAACAGGCTTTTATTACCTTACAACAAGATATTACGACCCTAAAACAGGTAGATTTATTTCTCCTGACGATCCCAAGTATCTTGACTTCGAGGTTGCATACGGACATAACAGGTATGCATACTGTTGTAATAATCCTGTGATGTATGCGGATCCTGAAGGGCATATGCCTGAGTGGGTACAGTGGATAATTGGAGGTATTGCAGTAGCTGGTCTTGCTGTTGCTACAGTTTTAACTTGTGGAGTTGCAGGAGCAGGAGCTGCTGCCGTTGGAGCTGCCATGTTGGCTGGCGGACTTATATCTGCTGGAATAAATGTAATAGATCAGCTTCATGACGGTGGAGAATTTAATTGGACTGAGTTGGCAATTTCCACATTGTCAGGAACTGCTTATGGTCTTGTTGTTGGGTTAACAGGAGGAACGGGTGCTTGGGCAGTTGTCGGCAAATTTGCTGTTGCGGGAGGCACATCGTTACTAAATAGTTGGAATGAGAATGCAACATTTGCTGAAACAATGATTTCTTTAGGAATCTCTTTATTGGTTTCTGGCATGGCTCAAGGAGCAGGATATGGAGTAGGTAAGGGTATTTCACATGTTCCAAAAGATCCAACTAAATTTTTGACTCTTGGTGATATAGGCTCATATTTATGGTCTGTTCCGGCAGTTAAAACGGGTGTTATTCGTTTTGCTGGAGGTGTTATGGGTTCTATTTTTAATGATATCTTTTAGGAGAA
>JAGAPA010000009.1 GCA_017623455.1 Clostridia bacterium
ATAAATATTATTATGTTTTGACGAGAAAAACACAAGAAAGACAAGTGTTCTTGTAAGGGCGCATACTTGCAAAGTCTGTAACCGAACAAAACACGCTGTATTTCGTAGTGGCTTTTCCGTCAAATATCAACCTACTGTTGCGACTGAGCCAAATAATATAAAAAACATACTGAGCGGTGAGCGGAGCTTCCGACCACCGCTCGTTTTTTACGACTAAAGCGATTTACTTTTTCTTAAATATAAACGCTACTGCCACAAGTCCTGCAATTAGCGATAAAACTTCCATTGCGTTTGCTCCGCATCCGCCGCTCGGCTTAGAAGGAGCGGGAGGCTCTTCGGTTTTGGGCGTAACCTTAACGATTACGTACTTACTGAAGTGATCGGTGATAAAGGACACCGTTCCGTCATCACTTACAAACATCTCAACCTCGGTGCATTTGTCACTGTCGTCAACGTAGAACATCTTGTAATCGTCAGCCATTTCCACGTTGAGGCCGGGGAAATAAACGGTTACGCAAACGTTTGCATTGGGGTTGAAATTGACATCTCCAACCATAAGGGCAATATCGTATCCGCCCACGTACTCAACTGTGCCGTCAACCTCTTTTTCGATATTATCTTTTGCTTCACTGCTGATGTTATCGATCTTTTCTACACTAATAGTTGTACCCTCGGGAAGGACCGCTCCGCTTTCGGGCTGAGGAGCTATAGTTATATTATTCTCTACGTCCTTAATCTCTTCCTCTGCAGGAATCTCGCCCTCTATGGGAAGGAAATACTCACCACCGCAAACCCTGCAGGTGTAAAGGTATACGTTGCGAACGTCGGAATACTTGGAAGGGAACTTAACGATAGTCATTACGCTTTCGCACGCAGCCTCTTCGTGATACATTCCGCACTCACACGAGCGGTAGTGTCTATCCGTAAACTTTTTGTCATGAGTCCAACCGGAAAGTTCGTGGTCGCAGATTTCGGACTGTACAATTACAGACGATACGTTCTTGCAAACCTTGCACATATAAACGGTTGCGTCCTTCTTTGCATACTGAGAGGGCCCCGCAACGAAAATTGCTTCGTATTCACACTCTGCGTAGCCTTCTTCACCGCACTTACAAACGCCCATGTGGATATCATCCGCGCCCTCTACTTTAGTCCAGTTTCCAAAAGAGTGGTGAGGCTCGATAACAAGCCAAGGCTCGCCCTCGTCAAGCAATTCCTCGCCGTTTGCATCCTTGTACATAGTGTTGCATTTACTGCACTTAAAGTGCGCTCTCGTTCCTTCTTCCGTACAGGTTGCAGGCACCTCTGCTACAGGCTCTAAATCGCAATCACAGCCGGTAGTGTCAAACGTATAGTAAATAAATACGGTAGAAGGTTCTGCAGGGAATATCATAAGGTTCGTTTCATCCATAATAAGTCCGTTGACGTATACTTCCACAGACTCTGCAGACTCGATATAATACCCCTCTTTGAAAGTCAGATAGATACAAACCTTATACTCGGTGTTTTCCAAGAATTTATAATCGGACGCGATTTCTATTGCATCTTCCCCAACAAACCAAGAAATGCCGTTTTTAACAATGGTTTCATCCATATTGTTATTGGTTATGCTTTCAAACGCGTAGTTATCAATCTTTGTCCAATCAGGCGCATAGCCGTATCTTGGCTCTTGAATAGACACTCTGACCTGATTGATTGCAACCTTGGGACAAACGAAGCTCTTCTTCATTTTAAGATAATAGTTGACGTTACTTACAGAGCCTTCGATCATCGTTGCTTCTTCTCCGTTAAGCGTTCCTGTGGTAAGAATATCAAAATTGCTGTTTGTAAGGAATTTACAATCGTTTTGCGTTTCTAAAGAAATTGTAACCTCATACGTGTGTCCGCCGATAAACTCTTCGTTCTCGTATACGTACTTCTCTGCCGTTACGTCATACCAGCCGATACCGTTTTTAACGTAGTAAATATCAACAATCTGTCCATTTTGCAAGTCTGTATCGAATGCTTCTCCCTTGGTAATATATCCCGTCGAACCAACCGATACGTTATAAGAAGGCTTTTGTCCTGCTTCGGGAAGTATAAGATCGCCAATCTCAACCGTTTCGATAACTTCTCCGCTACAATAGAACCAGCACTCAATATTCTTGTACACGGTAGGATCTAAAGTAGTCCAGTTGTCGTTTCCGTCAGACACGTTTGTATTATAAGTGATAGCGGAATTATTATTGATTGTCGCTTTTACATTTCCGCTAATGGGTGTTGCGCCGTTATTTTTAACAGTAACGCTGAAGTAATAATATTCGTCCTTTTGGAAAACTTCGTTCTCGCCAAGTTCTACGATTTTATCGGAGCTTCCAACCGTCTTATTTACTCCCCACGAAATCTTATCCACAACGAAATCACTATTATATACAGTAGCACTGTAAACGGGCTTTTCGCCGGCTACGGGCACGGTTACTCCGCCTATCTGAATAAGATCGATACTGTCGCCTACGGTAAAGTAACCCTTAAGTCTTGCCTGCTGAGCAGACAATTGAGTGGTAATCTCGGTATACTTTCCGTTAACGTTATACTTTTGTCCTGCGTTAAAATCATCAAACAAATAGTCGGAATCCGCTTGCAAAGCCACAACGCAGTAATACTCCTTGTTTGCCTCAAATTTATCGTTTTCGCCCACACGTACGCCTGTTTCGTTGTCATACCAAGCAATACCGTTAGTATAAACCGAATCGTTAATGGAAAGAACCTTTGCGTTGCCTTCCACTTCAACGTTTTCATAATCGGGCTTAAATCCTGCTTTTGGCTCGGTTACGGTAACCACAATAGAATCAAGCTTTGCAGGGGGGATTGCTTCAAACTGCTGAACTACGCTGAGCTTTTTGCCGTACTCGCTTCGCTCTGCTTTAGCATTGCCGTACACCCAACTACCGCTCACATAAGCTTTGATACCGTCCTCAGTTTCGAATATGTATCCGTCTTTTGCCGACAAATCAATCTTTACGCTATATGCCATATTTGCCCAGAACGGATTTGCGTTATCCCACTCGTTACCGTCCTCGTCAAACCAGCTAACCTTATCTACTTGGTAAAGCGCAGGACTGTCAACCGAAACCTGAGTATCGGGAAGCTGACCTGCTACGGGAAGAGCAAGATCCTGAATTCCAACGTGCAAAATCTTGGATTCGAGCTGATACTCTTGCCTTATGATAAGCGTTTCTCCCTCTCCGTACATATAACCGCTGTAAATTTTTGAGTTGTTAATACGGATGTCAAGACCCGATACTGCGAACGTATAGCCCTCCTCTGCTTTTACCACAATTTCGACAACGTACCTACCCATTGCCATAAACGGAACCGTACCGCTGATATTCTTAAGAACATCGCCCGTATACGCCTTCCACTGTACACTCTCAATACTGTACGAGTCATCTGTAGTTCCAATGTCAAGATCGGGCATTTCTCCCACTATGGGCGTCTGATAATCGGTTATTCCAACCTCGTTGATCTTTACGTCGAGCGCGTGTGCCTTTGTGGGCATTACGAACACGGCTGAGATCACAAGTAAACAAACTACCAAAACGCCTAATAATAACTGCTTAAATTTTCGCATTGCTTATCCTCCTTTATTTTTTCTTCTTAAATATTGCGACAAGCTCCGCCCACGTCTTTTTCTTTATAACAAACCAGACAAGAGCAAATCCGCCAACCCCAACAACTACAACAGAGCCTGCAACAATGCCGATAATTGCTCCTGCCGGTAAAGAGTCAGGAGTAGGGGGCTTGGTTCCGGGAACACCTGTTTCCTCGTCATAAACAATAGCTCCCATAAATATACAAACCTCTCCGGCTACCATAGTTTGCGACTCTACCCAAGTAACGTTAGTTACAGTAATAGATGCTTCTTTATCAAACGCATATCCGTCCTTTGCGTGCAAAATCAAATAGTATACGTATACACCTTTATCTTCAAAAGTTGTTGCTACGCTGTCTTCAAGTTCTCCCATCATGTTCACCCATATATTACCAGCCATATCCAGTTCATTTTCACATTCACAGTTTTCGTTACAAGCATAATAATACTTACTATCAATCTTTTTAGTAGGAATGACTACGGGTGTTTTTTTACCGACTAAAGACGAGCCGTCTATTGTAATTTCGCTGATAACTTCTTTGCCGTCAACGCTTGGAATACCTTGCTTTACATCGTATTTTATAAGAAAATCAACCCAATATGAATTTCTGTCTCTATTTTCTTGAGCATATATATATCCATTACTTGATAGCCAAAAAACTCCATTGATTTGAATAATGTCATTATCCTTATCCTCAATTTCGTACGGCTCGGGTAGCATATAACCCGACTTTGGATGAATTCCTATTCGATAATAATAAAATTTGCCATCTATGAACGTGGTTGCTTTTTCGTTTGTATCACGCTCATACCAAGCATCACTCTCCTGCTCTGCGCCACAGCAACTACCGTCGCAAAAATAATATTGGTCGGTGTCTTGTAACAAAACGCCGAGTTTTGCTTTGTCGGGCGATTTTTTACCTGCTAAATACGAGCCGTCAATCACTATCGGAAGATTTACAACAGTCTTCCAAACAGCAATGGCAACTGCCGACTTATTAGTATAAAAGTCGGCAAATATTGAATACGTCTGACCGTTTATTTCCCAACCGGCAAACCGTTTTCCCTCAGGCGCTTGAAACGAACAATAAGGAAGTTCTATTTTTCCGTCCTCTACAATGCTAACTTGCATACTTCCGCTACCGCCGTTTGGCAAATAGCTGACTATGGGCTTGTTTGTCCAAGTAATCGTAAAGGTTTCACTTTCCAAAACGCAATCACCATCAATAAGGGCTTGAATCTTGAAAAGTATAGATTCTTCTTCGCCCCATTGAAAATCATAGTCGTTTACGCCCTCGCCATAAGCCTGAATATCCCATTGATCCCAAGACGCGCTGTTTACGTCGTAGTATACAATATTGAACTCGTCCGCCACAAAATTGGTTTCCCAAGTTACGTTTTTCGCATAATCTACCTCCAGTACGGCGCCTTGGGGCTGTGTGATAAATTTTTTCTCTTCATCCGCATTTACCGTATAAGGGGAGGCAAAAAGGACAATCACCACACTCAAACACAACAAACATAAAAATCCCAATAAACTTTTTCTTTTCATAAACTTATTTCCTTTTTTTTGCAATACCCGTTTCCCTTTTATCCGTTTTTAAGATAATGGGGGACCTTCCTCATTTTACTTTTTCTTAAATATAAACGCTACTGCTACAAGTCCTGCAATTAGCGATAATATTTCCATTGCGTTTGCTCCGCATCCACCGGAAGAGGAAGATGCAGGCGGTTTGGGTTGTTCTCCGCTCATATTATAATCGCATACATCGCATTTTCCGTCCGCGTTATCGTCAATGTGAGAATTATAGTCAAGCGTTTCGCCACACTCACACTCGTGCCAATGCTCGCCCGCGCTCGTATGCCAAATATTATCGGGAACGTGGTTGTGAGGAGGGGGAACGTTTTCGTCCTCTTTCCAAATTGCGATAATGAACGTGTCTGCGTTTATTGTGATTTTATCTCCTGCTTGCTTTTGAGCAACTTCCGCGCTCATTGCACTTCCTACGCGAATACTCCAGTAGTCGAACACCATTCCCTCGAGCGCTATTGCGCCAACTTCCTCGTAAGAGTCGAGCGTAATTTCGCTTCCTGCCTCTACCGTATCAGAGTATCCCGAGCCTTGTCCTTCGCCTACGCCGTATACGTACATATATTCGGGTATGGGTGCTTCGCCCCAAGTTACTACGAATGCTTGGCTTACGGCAACGTCGAATCTATAATTTGTTCCGCCGTTGGACGTTACGTAACTCATATCCGCGCAAACCTGATAGGTTAAGGATTTTTCCGCGTTTTGAGTAACCGTGTACGAGTTGTCTGTTGTTTCGTAGATAGCGCTCCAGTTTTCTCCGTCAAAACACAAAATTCTATATCTTGTTACGTCAACGTTAGTGTCCCAAGTAAACGTGTACGGCGCGCCAATTACAACCTTTGCGCCTTGCGGTTGTTCGGTAAATTCGCAATCCGTCCAGTTTACCGTGAAAATTTCGCTCTTTGCAACGCACAAACCATCTTTATTTGCATAAATTCTCAACGTTTCGCTATTTGCTGACGAACTAACAAAACCTACCGCCACAATTCTTCCGCCATCCTCGATAGTAATAAGTCCGCTTGTGCTCTCAAACGAATCCCAACTATCGTTTTTAGCGTCGTATCTTAATACGTTTACGCTGTTAAACGAGATTGAATCGTCCACCTTAAAGTAAGTTGTAAACACCGCGTTTGTTACGGTTGTTCCGCCCTCGGGTTGAGTAGTAAAGCCTTCCGCTACGGGAGTGGAAACGCCTTGCCACATCGCATACACGGTTGTATCGTCTTTTATAACTATTTTATCTCCCGGCATTTTGAGTTGTCCCGAAACCATCCAAGAGGAGAATTGATAATTGGTTTGAGGAGTAAAAGCGCAATTGGGTAATTCGTATTCTTCGCCCTCTTTCACCTTTGCGCTTTCCATTGAGCCTTTGCCGTAAACACCTGCAACAAAATTAACGTCGTAAGTTTTCGCTTCTGCTTTTTTGAAAGTGTACGTAACCGTTACTTCTTTTTCCGTTCCGCTTACCGTCGCCACTTGCGAGTTTACGGTTGCCGTCAGCGACGAAACATTGAACGAATAGCCTTCTTGAGCCACTAATTTAACCGAAACGGTATAGTCTTCGCTATCATTAAAAGTCGCGTTTCCTACTTCTAAATCTCCGCTTACACTTCCGCTCCACTTTATTCCGCTTCGCGTAGTTTCGTTATTTTCATACGCTTGATAATATCTGGGATTAGACGCCACTTTAACGTAACTGGGTGCAACTCCGCTTACGGGACTTGTAACGCCAAGATCAATATCTTCAATAATCGGGGCTATCTGTTTCCAAGTAATAGTCCAAGGCTCGCTATAAATTACGCCTGCATCGCCGTAGTCCGCCATTAGTCTAAAGGTCAAAGTTTTGTTTGCATACGGAGAAACTACGTTTATCGCAGGTCCAAACAACGCCCAAGCCCCGTTACTTTCATACTGTAAAACAACGCTTTGCAACTGTTCGGCATCGTCGGGCTCTTTAATGTCGTACACGTAATGATACTCGGTGTAATTTTCAAACTCGCGAGATTCGGGCTGAAGAGAGAAATAGTATTCGTCGTCGCCCACAAAGTTGATTACTATCTCAACTTTCGTTGCCAAAGTGCTCCATCGATTTGCAAAGAAATTTCCTCTATATTTCCAATCTGCGCAAATTCCGTTTAAGGACGTAAACTTAAGTTGATCGTCAAACTTATATCCGTCTTTTAGTGTAACGGTAGTAACCGCCGAGTAGTTTTTTCCTACCTCCACGGTTTCGTCGCCCTCAAGAGGATCTCCGCTCTTGTTAAGACCTTTGTAAATCGTAAAGTCTTTTCCGCTCGTACTCGTTATGCCGTCTACGTTCGCTACAGCCACCTCGCCTACGTATTCGCCTTGCTTCATACCGATTGTAAGGGCGGGGTTTTTAATATCTATCGTAGACACTTTATAGTTGCTGTCAAACTCGGTGTAAGTCCATTTGTCAACAATTACCGTATAGTCGTCGAAAACGTAATCCTGTGTGATTTTTGTATCAGTATCGGCTATATACCAACCGTCGAAAACATAGTCTAACGTATCCGTTCGATAAAGAGTGGGAAGAGGTACGCTCAACTTGTTTTCATCATTTAGAACAATGGGATAGATTGTGTTTCTACCCGTTTGCTCAAAGTAAACGTCAAACGGGTCTTTGATTACAAAGTCAACCTTTTTACCATCCGCGCTTGCCGTAAGAGGCGTTAGAGCAAACACGCTAACGATAAGTGCAAACGCAAGCAAAATTGAAACTAA
>JAGAPA010000010.1 GCA_017623455.1 Clostridia bacterium
AAACGATCCTGCCCATACCGAGCAGAGAAACGTAGTATACTGGTACAGCCTTTCCGCATACGTTTCGGTTGAGAACGGCACGGTGAACGGAGAAGAGAGCGCGACTGTGGAAAAAGGCACTTCCGTTACGGTTATCGCAGGTACGTATGAGGGAAAAGTGTTCAAATACTGGACCGTAAACGGCGAAACGGTAAGCGAAAACGCAGAATATACGTTTGTAGCCGACGGTAATATTGAGGTTGTAGCGGTGTTTGAAAATGAACCTCAAAAGCCTGCGTCAACAGGCGGATGCGGAGCGCGTGCTATGGACGTACTTGCACTTATTGCAGGCTTGTGCGCCGTAATGTTCGTGTTCAAAAAGAGATAGTAAAGATTTTGAGCCAAAAAGAAAAAGACTTGCCGAAAGTGAAAAACTTACGTCAGGTCTTTTTTTGTGAGCGGTTTTTCATTGATTTCGTTTTTTTAATAACGCCGGTTTGCGAATATTACAGATCTTTAGGATAGGCAGAATCTGCACGCTCTTAAATAAACTTGACGTTAATACCCTACGGCGTTTTTATAAAACGAATTGCCACTTTTGGTGGATGTAGAGGTGGAGTAAACGTCGTGTTTGTGCGCTTGCGGTATGAGTTTGTGTGGTTTGAATTTGACTGCAGCTACGTTGATGAGAAGATGAGCACACTTGTTTTTTTGAACTTTTTTTCGCAAGATAGTTGTATTTTGTGCAAAATGTTTGGATTGACAAAACGAGGATTCGTTTGTATAATAAAAAAACAAAAGGCGTAGTGCCTTTGACAATGATTTAAGGAGAAAAGGAAAATGTTGAAAATTTCAGCTAATACTTATTGGAAGTTTTTTCGTGGAACTCCGCCTAAAGGTAAGGTTATGAATTCCTTAAATCCTCACGATCACGGGCTTGCTCCTTGTGACGAGAGGTATGACGACGGTGAGTGGGAAACCGTACATCTTCCGCACACGGTAAGAGAGGAAAGACTTAACTGCTCGGGCGGATATAATTATATGGGCGAATACTGGTACCGCAAGCAGTTTACCGTAAAAAAAGAATGGGTGGGGAAGAGCATTTTTATGGAGCTTGAAGGCGCTATGCACAGAGCGGATATTTGGTTGGACGGACAGCCTTTGTGTGTGCGCTACGGCGGATTTTTACCGCACCTTATTACTTTGACGGGGCTTAGTGAGGGTGATCACGTTATAGCGATAAAGCTTGATAACACGGACTGCTTTGATATTCCGCCGGGAAAACCTCAGGGAGATTTGGACTTTTGTTATTTTGGTGGACTGTATCGCAACGTCTGGTTTTACGTTGCCGAAAAACTGCATTTTACTCAGGCTGTGCATCAGAACAAGGTTGCCTCGGGCGGTCTTTACGTGCGTTATCCTCTTGTAAGTAAAGAAAAAGCTACGGTAAAAGTCAAGGCGCACGCGGTAAACGAAAATGCGGAAAGTTTGACAGGTAATGTAAGGCTGTTGCTTGACGGAAAGCAGGTAGCGGTAAAAAAAGCTTGTTTTAAAAAGTGTGGCGAATGGGAGCATGATTTTGAGTTTGATATAATGCGTCCAAAGCTTTGGTCGCCACACTCTCCCAATCTTTACAACCTTACCGCGCAGATAGTAATAAATGGTAACGTTGTCGACGAAACGAGCGAACGTATTGGCGTAAAAGAGATAAAGTTTGAAAAGAACGGTATTGTGATAAACGGAGAAAAGGAGTTTGTTAACGGTGTAAACCGACATCAGGAATTTCCGTACGTGGGATTTGCGCTACCCGACGCATTGCAGTACAGAGATCTTAAGATATTGCGCGAAATGGGAGTGCTTTGCATAAGACTTGCGCACTATCCGCCCGACACGACTTTTATGAAATACTGTGACGAGCTGGGTATTATGTGTATTATTCCCACTCCGGGTTGGCAGATTCATCCCAACAGTATAGAGTTTGATATGCGCAGTTACGAAAACACGCGTCGTATGGTAAGACTGCACAGAAACCGTCCTTCCGTAATGGCTTGGGAGCCTATACTAAACGAAACCGATTACCCCGAATATTTTGCCTTAGAGCAAATCAGATGCGTAAAGGAAGAATGTGCGGACGGTCAGTGTTATTACGGATGCGACAGACATAGCCGTTGTTCCGAGCTTTTCCCTCTTCATTTTCAGCCGGGTAACGAGATGGGAATCCCTTCGTTTGTGAGAGAATACGGCGACTCGTACACCGAGCAGTTTGGAGTTGCCTCCACAACGTATCGTGTGCGCAGGGGAAAGAACGTAAGCTTTTATTCGGGAGGCGAAGCGCCTATGCTCTGGTCGGCAAACGCAAGGTTTGAAAGATACAGACAAATAAAAGAAGATACCGATTCCTGCGGTGGATGCGTTTGGGTGGGAATCGATCATAACCGAGGATACGATCTTACCGAATGTGCAGGCGGTATACTCGACTTTTTCCGCCTTAAAAAGTATTCGTACTATATGTTTGAAAGCCAGCAGGAAGTAAAATATGCAGGCGTAAAATGCTTTATTGCGAGTGACTGGACGGAAGAGTCAAATAGCGATATTACCGTGTATACCAATGCGGACAAGGTAAGGCTGTTGCTTAACGGAAAAGAAATCGGAGTTTTGGATACCAACGCGCGTGAAAACGTTCATCCGCCCGTTGTGTTCAAGGACGTTAAGTTTGAAAAAGGCACGCTTAAGGCGGAGGCAATAATCGGGGGTAAGGTAGTTACGACTCATGAAGTAACCACTCCCGAAAGCGCGGTAAAGCTTGTTCTTACCCCTCAGTGGGCAGGCGTAGACGAATGGAAAGCGGACGGAGCCGATCTTCTTATGGTGCACGTGTCCGCGATAGATAAAAACGGAAACCTTGCGGTAGATTTTGAAAACGAAATAGAGTTCAGCTTAGAGGGCGACGCTTCCATTGTGGGCGAGGGCTATCCGTGGGTGAAAGCAAATCCCATAGTTGCGGAAGCAGGTATGAGCGCAGTAGTTTTAAGATCGGGGCTAAATGCAGGCGAGATAGTTCTTACCGCAAAATCGAGCGGAGTGGAGAGCGCGCAGATAGTTTTGCACACCGTACAAAACCCGAGAGAAGAATTGCTCGGTAAAAAATACGCACCAACAGCTACCAAGCCCGTTTATATTGCAGATGAAAGAGAAACGTTCTCCGTTCCCGAGTCTGTTAAGATGTATCAGTCTTCGCGTTGGTCTATAGGAACGGACAAGCCTGTGTTTGCATCTTCATGCAAAGAAGGATTCCCTGCAAGCAACGCAAACAAGGTTAGTATGGGCGAGCCTTGGATAGCAAAAGACGCAACTCTTCCGCAGTGGTGGGTTTGCGACTTGGGTGAAGAGTATAACTTAAACGGTGTTTTTGTAGGTTGGGAAAAGGACGGAGTTTGGTATGATTACGAAATACAGACCTCTTTGGATAACGAAAAATATACAGCGTGCATACAAAACAGCGCGTCGGGACAAACGAGAAAGCCTGACAGAATTGCGGTAGGAACCGTTGCTCGTTACGTTAAAGTTCTTATAAATTCCGCATCCACAAGCGATCCCGTGGGAATTTATCAGGTGCAGATTTTCGGTAAAAAGAAAGAGGTTTAGTTCGCAATAACCCCTGTTATATCAAAAAAATCGTATACGTATATACGAAAACCATGCATTTAATAAGGTTATAACAAAAGATTCGCCCTGTATCAGGGCGGATCTTTTGTCTGTCGAATTAACGTATAGTATCAATTTTAGTTTTTCTTGTTTTGTTATAATGTGACAATGTTTTGTTTTTTTGTTGTCTAATTTTTTTTATATATTGACAATGTAAATTTGGCATGCTATAATATGCAAAATCATAAAAATTAACTGGGAGGAAAACTGATTATGGCAAAGTTTGCTTTTATTGGAGGCGGAAGCTTTGGCTTTACGAGAAAGCTGGTAAGAGATATTCTTACGTTCCCTGCTTTTGCAGATGCGGAGATTGCTCTTATGGATATAGACGAGGAGCGTCTTGACTATATTAAGCGCGCGTGCGAAAAGATTGTAAAGAAGGGTAATTACCCTGCCAAGATAACCGCAACTACCAACAGGGCAGAGGCTCTTAAGGGTGCGGACGGTGTTTTATGTACGATACTTGTAGGTGACGTGGATATCTGGCAACACGATATTCTTATCCCCGAAAAGTACGGTGTGGATATTAACGTGGGTGATACGCGTGGACCTGCAGGAATTTTCAGAGCGCTCCGTACCATTCCCGTAATGCTCGATATTTGTGCGGATATCGAAAAATACTGTCCAAACGCAGTATTCCTCAACTATACTAATCCTATGGCTATGCTTTGCAGAGCTATGCAAGAAAAATTCCCCAATCTCAAGATTACGGGGCTTTGCCACTCTGTACAGGGCACGGCTAAAAAGCTTGCGGATTGGGCAGGAGTACCTGCAGACGAGGTTACTTATACTTGCGCGGGAATCAATCATCAGGCTTTTTATATTGAGTTTAAGCACAACGGCGAGGACTTGTATCCGCGCATCAGAGAGGCTGTAAAGAACCCCGAAATTTACAATACCGAGCAGGTTCGTAACAATATGTTCCAGCACCTTGATTACTACGTGACCGATAGTAGCGGACATAACAGCGAATACGTTGCTTGGTACAGAAAACGCCCCGACCTTATCGAAAAGCACTGTACCACGGGTACAAACTGGAATCCCGGTCATCATGCGTTTATCCTCAATAAGTATATGGCAAGAAAGGACACCTGGCGTAACGATATCAACGAATTTTTGGAGAAAGAGGATATTGATCTTAACCGCGGACAGGAGTACGCTTCGTACATATTCAACGCTGTGTTCGGCGACCACACGATGTTCAGATTCCACGGTAACGTGCGTAACTACGGACTTATCAGCAACCTGCCCGAGGGCTGTTGTGTAGAAGTTCCCGTCATCGCAAGCGTCGGTCAGTTAGAGCCCGTTGCAGTAGGAGCATTACCCGACCACCTTGCCGTTCTGGTTAACACTTCGGCTCGTTGTGAGGAGCTTGCCGTGCAGGCGGCGCTGGAGGGTGATGCGCACAAGGTGTTCTTGGCTTGCGCTTTCGACCCCCTTACCTCCGCAGTGCTCTCTCTTGACGAAATTCAGGAAATGGTAACCGAAATGCTTGAAAAGAATAAAGAGTATATCCCTTGGTATAAAGGATAGAATATAACGTAAAAAAATTCGCTTTGCGCTATGCGCAGGGCGAGTTTTTTTACTGCTTTTTTCGGGTGTTTTTGCGCGTTTTATAAAAAGGTTAATTTATTGAAAAAAAAGTATGTAAATTGCTTGACTTTAACGCTTTAGTGTGCTAAAATGTGGAAACATTATTTTACAAGAGGTAGAAATGGATAATTTTTCGATTGACAAGTTTGATAATTTATTCGAAGCTGTACTTAAGCTTGACAGCATAGAGGAGTGCAGAAAGTTTTTTGAGGACGTATGCACGATAAAGGAGCTTGATGCGATTTCGCAAAGGTTGGAGGTTGCGTCGTTGCTCAGCGAGGGTAAGAATTATCAAGAGGTGACGGCTCTGACCGGTGCGAGTACCGCAACTATAAGCAGAGTAAACAAGTGTTTGCAGTACGGCAAGGGCGGATATAATCTGGTTATTAAAAAGGAAGGCAGATAATGGAAAATATTTACGAAGTAATGACTTATGACGAAAAAATAGCCTTCTCGCTTCGTTCCCTGTACGCGCAGAACGGTTATAATAAATATAGAATGAGCAAGTTCGAAGAGTACGATTTGTACGTTAAGAACAAAGACTTTTTGGTGTCGGGCAACGTTATAACCTTTACCGATACCGACGGCAGACTTATGGCGTTAAAGCCTGACGTTACGCTGTCCATAATCAAAAACAGCAAGGACAACCCCAATGAGCTTATGAAAGTGTACTACAACGAGCACGTTTATCGCGTGTCTAAGGGTACACATTCGTTTAAGGAGATCATGCAGGCCGGCGTGGAATGTTTGGGAAAGGTGGATAACGGCGTTATTGCATCCGTGCTTGATTTAGCGAAGGCAAGTCTTAACAAGGTGTCCTCTTCTTGCGCTTTGGAAATATCCAATCTTGGAATCGTGGAAGCAGTGCTTGACGCGTGCGGTTTTACTAAGAGTGAAAAACGCGAAATCGTGGTTGCGCTTGGAGAGAAAAACGAACAGCTTATCAAAGAACACTGTTTACGTAAGGAGCTTTCTGCTTCTCTTACCGATACGGTGACAAAGCTTGTTAGCGTGTATGGAAATTGCGATAAGGTGCTTCCGCTTCTCGATTGCTTTGCTATAAGCAGTGAGTGCGAAAAGGAAATACAAAGCTTACGCGCGATTATTGCGACAATGAAGAATACCGACGGCGTTATTATTGATTTTTCCGTTACGGGCGACATGCGATACTATAACGGAATAAGCTTTAAGGGATTTGTCGAGGGCGTGCCCGTAAGTGTGCTTTCGGGCGGTCAGTACGATAAGCTTATGGCGAAGATGGGCAGAAAGTCGGGTGCGATCGGTTTTGCGGTGTATCTCGACGAGTTAGATCGAAGCGAGGGTAGATAATTATGAAAATGCTTAACGTTGCTCTTCCTAAGGGAAGATTGGGCGAAAAGGTTTATGCAATGTTTGAAAAGGCAGGCTACGAGTGTCCGTCCATCAAGGAGAATAACCGTAAGCTCATATTTGAAAACAAGGAAAAAGGCGTAAGATATTTTTGGGTAAAACCGTCTGACGTGGCTATTTACGTAGAGCGTGGAGCGGCGGATATCGGGGTTGCCGGAAAGGATATTTTGTTGGAATACAAGCCGGACGTATACGAGATTTTGGATCTTAACATCGGAAAATGCAGTATGGCGGTGGCGGCAAAAAAGGGTTTTACGGACGACAGAAACCGTACGCTGAGGGTGGCTACCAAGTTTGCAAACATTGCTAAGGATTATTACGTTTCGCAAGGCAGAGATATTGATATAATCCATCTTAACGGCTCTATTGAGATTGCGCCCATTTTGGGACTTTCGGACGTAATAGTCGATATTGTAGAAACGGGTACAACCTTAAAGGAAAACGACTTGGAGGTTGTGGAAAAATTCGTACCAATAAGCGCAAGGCTTATTGCAAACAAGGCTAATTTTAAGTTTAAGAGCGAAATGATAGAAGACGTAAAGGCTAAACTTTTGGAGCAGACGGAGAATTTATGATAAGAATAATCAAGGAAAAGCTTTCTTTGCGTGACGAGATATTTTCCGCAAAAGAAGAAAAAATAGACGTAAGCGCAATAGTAAGCGACATACTTAACAACGTAAAAGATAACGGAGATAAGGCGCTTTTCGAATACTGCGAAAAGTTCGATAAGGTAAAACTTTCTTCTCTTAAAGTTACGGAGCAGGAGATAGAGGAAGCGGTAAAGACCGTAGAGCCTGAGTTTTTGGAGATACTCAAAAAGGCGGCTGAAAACATAAGAGAGTTTCATCTTATGCAAAAGCGTGAGGGCTTTGAAATAAAAAAGGGCAACGGCGTAATAATCGGACAAAAGGTTATTCCCGTAGACAGAGCAGGTCTTTACGTGCCCGGCGGTACTGCCGCATATCCTTCCACCGTGCTTATGGACGCAATCCCTGCACTTATTGCAGGCTGTGAGCGTGTGGTTATGGTAACGCCTCCTAAAAAAGACGGAAAGGTTAATCCCGTAATTCTTGCTTCTGCGTACGTTGCCGGAGTTAAGGAGATTTATAAGGTGGGCGGAGCGCAGGCTATAGGCGCGCTTGCTTACGGAACGGAGAGTATTCCAAAGGTCGACAAGATAGTTGGACCGGGAAACGCGTTCGTGGCGGAAGCCAAAAAGCAGGTGTTTGGACTTGTTTCTATCGACATGATTGCAGGACCGAGCGAGATTATGGTTGTTGCCGACGCAAACAATAACGCTATGCATATAGCTTCCGACCTTCTCTCACAAGCAGAACACGACAAGATGGCAAGTGCGGTGCTCGTGACGGATAGCTTGGATTTTGCGCTTAAAGTAAGTGCGGAGATAGAAAGACAGATACCGCTTTTGGACAGAGCGGAAATTGCAAGAGCGTCCATTGACGACTACGGTAAGATTATTGTAACTGAAAGCATTGACGAAGCTATTGATATTGCAAACGCAATAGCTCCCGAACACTTGGAGCTTTGTCTTGACGAGCCGTTCGAGTACCTGAAAAAAATCAGACACGCAGGCTCGGTGTTCTTAGGACGCAACTGTCCCGAGGCTCTCGGCGACTATTTTGCAGGCACAAACCACACTCTTCCCACAAGCGGAACGGCGAGATTCTCTTCTCCGCTTTCGGTGGACGACTTCATTAAAAAAACGCAATACATTTACTACGATACCGACGCGCTTAACGCGGTGTGCAAGGACGTTGAGTACTTTGCAAAAAAGGAAGGTCTTACAGGACACGCAAAGAGCGCGGTAAGCAGATTTGAGGATATAAAATGAGCAAATTTCTAACCGAAAAAATTCAAAAACTTACTCCTTACGTTCCCGGAGAACAGCCCAAAGAGCGAAAGTATATTAAGCTTAACACCAACGAATCGCCCTTCCCTCCCTCAAAAAAGGCAATAAAAAAAGCGAGCGAGGAAGCGGAAAAGCTTATGCTTTATCCCGATCCCGACTGCAACGAGCTTACTGCGCTTGTTGCAAAAACGTGTAACGTAAACAAGGAAAACGTTATACTTTCCAACGGGTCGGACGAGGTTCTTAACTTTGCGTTTATGGCGTACTGCGATGTAAAATGCAAGGCTGTATTTGCGGATATTACCTACGGATTTTATAAGGTTTTCGCGTCGCTTAACGGCGTTGCTTACAAGGAAATTCCGCTTAAAAAAGATTTTAGCTTGGATATAGAAGCTTTATCAAACGAGGACGGAACGCTATTTATCGCAAACCCCAACGCGCCCACGGGATTGTTTGTACCAGTTAGCGTGATTGAGGAAATTGTCGCAAAAAACCCAACACGTATTGTAGTTGTTGACGAAGCGTACGTGGATTTTGGAGGAGAGAGCTGTATTCCTCTTACTAAAAAGTACGACAATATTTTGGTTGTTCAAACGTTTTCTAAGTCACGTTCTATGGCAGGAGCCAGACTTGGCTTTGCCGTGGGAAACAAGGAGCTGATTGCAGATCTTATGCGAATCAAGTACTCCACAAACCCATACAACGTAAACCGTATGACGGCGGCAGCCGGCGTGGGTGCTCTTGAGGACGCTGAATACTTTGAAGACAACTGCAAAAAGATTATAGCGAACAGAGAGTATACGCACAAAGAGCTTGAAAAACTTGGTTTTGCTCACACAAATTCTATGACCAATTTCGTGTTTGTAAAATCGGATAAAATTTCGGGCGGAGAGCTTTATAAAAAGCTTAAGGAGAACGGAATACTTGTGCGTCACTTTGACAAGGAAGAGATAAAAGAATATAACCGCATTACCGTAGGAAGCGAGCAGGAAATGCAAGCTTTGATAGACGCGGTTAAAAACATATTGGAGAATAAATAATGAGAACTGCACAGATCAACAGAAAGACAAATGAGACGGATATAAAGATATCGCTCGATCTTGACGGAACGGGAAAATCGGCTATTGACAGCGGTTGCGGATTTTTGGATCACATGCTTACGTTGTTTGCAAAGCACAGCAGAATTGACCTTAACGTAACGTGTAAGGGCGATACGTACGTGGATTATCATCACACGACCGAGGATATCGGAATTGCGCTTGGCGAGGCAATAAAGAATGCGCTTGGTGACAAAAAGGGAATAAAGCGCTACGGCGATATTATTCTTCCCATGGACGAAACTCTTATTCTGTGCGCGATAGATCTGTCCGGCAGAGCTTATCTTGCGTGCGATTTCAATATTACCGCAAGCAAAGTGGGTGACTTTGATACTGAGCTTTTGGAAGAGTTTTTACGCGCGTTTACCACAAACCTTGCGTGCAATCTTCACGTTCGTCAGCTTGCAGGTAACAACGCGCATCATATTTTGGAAGGCACGTTCAAGGCTCTTTCTAGATGCGTAAGAGAGGCTGTTGAGGTGGACGAAAAGCTGTGCGGAGAGATTCCCTCTACAAAAGGAGCGCTTTAATGACTGTAATAATAGATTACGGCGTGGGTAACCTCTTTTCACTCACAAGCTCGTTAAAAGCTTTGGGCGCGGACGTTGCGGTGAGCGGAGATAAAGAGGTGATAAGAAACGCCGACAGAATAATACTTCCGGGCGTGGGAGCGTTTGGCGATGCGGCGGAAAAGCTGTTTTCGTCAGGACTTGCCGACGTAGTTATCGAAAGAGCTAAGGCAGGTATTCCGTTGCTTGGAATTTGTCTTGGTATGCAAATGCTTTTTGAAAAGAGCTACGAGTACGGCGAGCATAAAGGCTTGGGGCTAATCAAGGGTGAGATTCGTCCTATTGCGGAGGTAGTCGGTGATCTTAAAATTCCGCATATGGGTTGGAATTCACTCAATTTCACTTCCCCTAAAAGCCCGATATTCAAATACTTAAGCGAAGGTGATTTCGTGTACTTCGTACATTCGTATTACGGAGCGAAGTGCGACGACGTGACCTCTACTGCGTTTTACGGCGCACCTCTTACCGCGTCGGTGGGTAAGGACAACGTATACGGCTGTCAGTTCCACCCCGAAAAGAGCGGAGAAGTGGGGCTAAAAATTCTAAAGGCGTTTTTAGAGATCGGAGGTAAGGCATGATAATTTTCCCTGCAATAGATTTGTTTGGCGGAAAGGCGGTACGTCTTTATAAGGGTGACTATGCTAAGATGACCGTATATAGCGAGCATCCCGAGCTTGTGGCGCAGGACTTTGTAAAAAACGGCGCAACGCATATACATCTTGTAGACTTAGAAGGCGCAAAGTCGGGCTCTACTCCAAACATTGCAACGATAGAAAAAATAGTAAAATCCACCGATCTTTTTGTGGAGGTCGGCGGAGGCATAAGAAGTCTTGATGTTATAGAATCTTATATACGTATTGGCGTAAACCGTGTAATTTTGGGTACAGCGGCGGTAACCGACCCCGAATTTCTATCCAAAGCCGTAGCGAAATACGGCGCAAAGCTTGCGGTTGGCGTGGACATTAAAGACGGCTTTGTTGCCATAAAGGGTTGGACGGAAAAGTCGGAGCTGGAAGCTTTTGCATTTTGTGAGAAGCTTGAAAAAATGGGTGTTAAAACGGTAATTTGCACGGATATTAGTAAGGACGGAGCAATGCAGGGTGCTAACCATTCTTTGTATGAGGAGCTGTCGAAAAGGTTTTGTATAGACTTTATCGCGTCGGGCGGTGTTTCGTCGATTGAAGACGTAAGAAAGCTTGCCAAGCAAAACACGTACGGTGCAATTATCGGAAAGGCATACTATACGGGCGCGATAAATTTAAGCGAGGCGATCGAGGTGGCTAAAAATGTTGACTAAGAGAATTATTCCCTGTCTTGACGTAAAGAACGGTAGAGTTGTAAAGGGTGTAAATTTTGCAGGGCTTGCAGACGTTTCTTCACCCGTGGAGCTTGGAAAGTACTACAGCGAAAACGGTGCGGACGAGCTTGTGTTTTACGATATCACCGCATCAAGCGAAGGCAGAGCTTTGTTTACGGATATCCTAAAAGAGGTTGCTTCCACCATATTCATTCCCCTTACCGTGGGTGGTGGAATAAATTCCGTGGACGACTTTGATAGGGTTCTAAAGTGTGGAGCTGATAAGGTAAGCGTAAATTCGGGCGCTATTAAAAACCCCAAGCTTATTTTTGAGGCAGCGAAAAAGTACGGCGATCAATGCGTTGTTCTCTCCGTTGACGCAAAGCGAGTGGACGGTCAGTTCAGGGTTTTTGCAAAAGGCGGAAGAGAGGATACGGGCATGGATGCTTTGGAGTGGATTAAGTACGGCGTAAGCAACGGCGTAGGGGAGATTGTGCTAAACTCAATCGATACCGACGGGGTTAAGAAGGGCTTTGATTTAGAGATGTTAAAAGCCGTTTGTGATATCGTTTCCGTTCCCGTAATAGCTTCGGGCGGAGCAGGATGCAAGCAGGATTTCGTTACGCTTTTCAACGAAATTCCCAAAGTGGACGCAGGGCTTGCCGCATCCATTTTCCATTTTGGAGAAGTAAAAATTGACGACTTAAAGAAAACGCTTTTCAATAACGGAATATGCGTAAGGAGATAATTATGATTAATATTGACGAACTTAAATTTGATGAAAAAGGACTTATTCCGGCAATAGTAGTGGACAGCGTGAGCAAAAAGGTGCTTACGCTTGCTTACATGAACAAGGAAAGCCTTAAAATTACAATGGAGAAAAAGCTCACTTGTTTTTATTCGCGCTCACGTCAGCAGTTGTGGCTTAAGGGAGAAACGAGCGGAAATTACCAGCACGTTGTATCTATTACCGCGGACTGCGACAACGACGCGCTTGTGGTTGTCGTAGAGCCTGACGGTCCTGCTTGCCATACGGGAGCTGAGAGTTGCTTTTTTAACGACGTTTGGCAAAACGACGAGCTTAAGGAGTTCTCTTTAGAGGGGCTCGTAAAGCTTATAGAGGGCAGAAAAAAGGAAAAGACGGAGGGTTCGTACACCACGTATTTGTTTGAAAAGGGAATTGATAAGATCCTTAAAAAGGTGGGCGAGGAATGTACCGAGGTTATTATTGCGGCAAAGGCGGATGATAAAAAGGAAACTATTTACGAGATTGCAGATCTTGCGTATCACACGCTCGTGCTGATGATTCAAATGGGAATATCCTTGGAAGATATTCACAAAGAGCTTGCTTCACGCCACGTTATAGACAAAAAGGTAAAGCAGGAGAAAATGACCAAATGAGAAGGATAGACCTTCACACCCACACCTATTTTTGCGACGGCGAAAATTCTCCCGAAGAAATGGTTTTGTCTGCTATCGAAAAGGGCTTGGACGTAATAGGGATTTTGGCACATTCGTTTGTGCAAGAAGACCCCGAGGGCAGTATGCCGATAGATAAACAAGCAGAGTTTATATCAACGGTAAACGAGCTTAAGGAAAAGTATAAGAATAAGATAGAGGTAAGGGTAGGAATCGAGATGGATATGTATTCGCGTGTGGATACGACCGGTTTTGATTATATAATCGGGTCGTGCCATTACGTGAAAAAGGACGGAAAATTAAGGGCGATAGATATCAGCGAGGACGATTTTATAAGCACGGTAAAGGAGCTTTTCGACGGTGATTACGAGAGTGCGTACGAGTGGTATTATAATAGCTTGAGCGAGCTTAAAAACCGCACTAACGCAGATATTGCAGGTCATATTGATCTTATTACAAAATACAACGACGGTAACAAATACTTTGATACGTATAGCGAAAAATACGTCAATTCCTATAAAAAAGCAGTAGAAAAGCTGGTTGAAGACGGGCTTGTATTCGAGGTAAATACGGGCGGAATGCACAAGTATAAGAGCGAACCGTACCCAAGCAAGCAAATACGCGAGTATATTAAACAAAGGGGCGGAAAGCTTATGCTTTCGTCGGATGCTCACAAAAAAGAGGATATCGCGTTTCTTTTCGATAGGTATAAAAATGAAGTATAACGGACGAAAGAACATCGGCAAAATGAAAGGCTTGTCGGTGTTTTTTTGTATTATTGTGACATTTGTTAAGTGATTTGTGACATATTTTTTCTTTTTTTGATTTGCACTTGACAAAGATTTGTATTGCGTTGTACAATTGGAGCATAGCACCGCTTTGCGGAAAAACAGAGGAGTGTAAAATGGAAAAAATTTTTGAAATCAGCGGTAATATTTACACGTTTAAGACGGAAGAGGACGTTGATATTAATTTTGAAAAGATCAGTAATGATAACGGACTTTCGTTATACAAGGTGTCGTTTGGGTGGAAAGAGCGCGTGTTTCCCAAGAGGATAACGCTTGAATATAAAATTCTTTGTACCGACGTTTATACGGTGTGGGATTCTTATAGGGTTTTTGCGACCGATCAGACGGTAACGTTCAGAAAGACGCAGACCAAGTCACGTCTTGCTTCGGGTATGCCTTTGAAGCAACTTTTTTCCAAGCGCGGAATAAACAGACATCTGCTTGCCGTAAGTGACGTAAGAACGCCTATGACGCTTAGTATGGGATCGTATGCGCGTCCTGCGTTTGACAGCATGACGATAAGCGTAGACTTTTTCACGATGCTTACAGGACCGTTTGATTCTTACGAGGCTATTATTCGTATAGACGAGCGTGAGATTCCGTTTGATGAGGCTGTAAAGGATGCGCGTAAGTGGTATAACGGGTTCGGTTATACGCCTGCGTTCTCTCCTGAGTACGCTAAGCTCCCCATGTATTCTACCTGGTATTCGCTGTGGCAAACTATGACGGCGGAAGAGCTTATAAGAGAGTGTAAAGAAGCGGTAAAGTACGGAATGAAATCCGTTATCGTGGACGACGGCTGGCAAACGGACGACGCAACCGTTGTGTACGGATATACCGGCGATTGGCAACCCGTTAAGAGTAAGTTTCCCGATTTTAAGGGCACTATAAAACAGCTTCACGATATCGGAATGAAGGTTATTTTGTGGTTCTCCGTGCCCTACGTGGGATATTTTTCCAAAAACTATCAGCGCTTTAAGGGAATGTATATTACCGACGACGGAAAAAGTGCTTCAAACTGTTCGCGTTTAGATCCGCGCTTTAAGGAAGTAAGAGAGTTTTTGGTGGAAACCTACGTTTATGCGCTCAAAGAGTGGGATTTGGACGGATTTAAGCTCGACTTTATAGACAATATAGAAAGTAACGGAATTGTGGATGAGAGAATGGATGTCGTTACGATTGAGGAGGCTACCGAACAGCTCCTTAAAGACGTTTACTCAGCTCTCACTGCAATTAAGCCCGACATTATGATAGAGTTCCGTCAGGCGTACTATGGTCCCGTTATTTCGGCGTACGGCAATATGATAAGAGTAGGCGACTGTCCGCTCGGCTCAGAGAAAAACAAGGATAACGGAATCGATTTAAGACTTGTTTCTTCCTCGTGCGCGGTACATTCGGATATGATTATTTGGGCAAAGGAAGATAGTGACGAATCGGTTGCTTCACAACTTTGGGGAACTGTGTTTACCGTTCCGCAGATATCGGTTATTTTCGATAATATCACGGATAGCCAAAAGCAGATTCTAAAAAACTATCTGGATTTTTGGAACGAGCATAGGGGTACTTTAACAAGCGAAAATATTAGTGCTACGGCTATGGCTAACGGCTATAGCGAAGTGTCCGCAGTGCATAACGGCGAAAAGATAACGCTTGCCGCGTCTAATGTTGTTTTCAGTATGGGAAAAGGAGAGGATAGGGGCTACCTTATCAATATTTCCGGACAGGACAGTCTGATCGTAAAATCACAAAATGACGCATACGTATGCGAGATTTTCGACTGTCTTGGCAAAAAAATCGGTGAAACAAGCGTCGAAAAAGCTTCGCTTTGCGAGGTTGGCGTTCCGTACGGCGGTATGGTAAAGGTTGTAAAAGCAAACTAATTCAAATGCAGTAAATTAATAGAGGGCGTATTCGCTTTTCGACAAAATCCGCTAAAGTCATTGACAATGGCGGATTTTGTGGTATAATGGATTTATATAAATATAAAACGAATGGAGAAAAAGGTGAGCGAGTACAGTGAACTTGTAAAAAATTACAATAAAATCAGGGAGTATCTCCGCGATTTTTACATATACGGTTTTCGCTCCCGTGACAGCTTTAGCAAAAAGGCGAGCGGAAGAAGTTATGATAACGAGAGGCGTAGAATAGAGAGCTATCTTGGGGAGCTTGTGTATTCGAGATCGGAAAACGACGGTAAAAAGATTTTCATAACGGCAGATGCTTCTCGGTTCTTTGAAAATCCGCTTTACAAGACTTTTAAGAGTAAGAGTTTTACAAAAAACGACGTAACGTTGCATTTTGCGGTGTTGTACGTGCTGGAAAAGTACGGGGCAAGTACGCTTGCGGAGATTGACGGATACGTGTTTAAAGACGTGCTGTCGTACTTTGACAACAGCATTGTTTTTGACGTGGCAACGATAAGAAACAAGCTTAAAGAATATGAAAAGGACGGCATTGTCAAGTCTGAAAAGATAAAGGGCAAAACGGTTTTTTCTCTACAAAAGCGTGAGGATTTATCCTCGCTTTACACCGCTCTGTCTTTTTATACCTCGGTATTTCCACTTGGCGTTATAGGTAACTTTATTATGGATAAAAACGCCGTTCAAAACACGATTTTTACAAACAAGCACACGTATTTTGCTTCCACGCTGGATAGTGAAATAATAATAAAAATACTGTGTGCCATATCAAATAAAAAGGCTGTAAAGCTTACCGCAAAAGAGAGCGCGAGAAAGAAAAACGAGGATGTATTTATCCCTTTTAAGGTTGCAATAACCGTACAAAGCGGAAGAAATTACGTGCTCGGATTTTCAATGAATACCAAAAAATATTCGTCTGTACGGCTTGATGGATTGGAAGACGTTACGGTTTTGGATGATACGTATGCGGATTATGACGACATAAAGAGCTTTTATGAACAAAAAATGAATAACGTTTGGGGTATAAGTTTGCAAAATGCGCCCTCCAAATACTTGGAAGTACATATTAGCTACGAAAAGGGTGAGGAGTACATAATAGAGCGTATAAAACGCGAAAAGCGCATCGGAGAGCTTGAGATAGGCGAAAAGATATGTAAACTGCATTTCGATATTGTGGACGTTGCTGAAATCGTGCCGTGGCTGAGGACGTTTATCGGGCGTATTGAGTATATGAAATGCTCGGATAAAAAGTTCGTTAGAAAGTTTTATAACGATATTGAGGAAATGAAAAAACTTTACGGAGAGGAAATTGATATTTAAGGAGTATAACAATTTATATTTCAGAGCGCTCGAAAAGCTTATTGCGCTTGCCATAGACGGAAAGCTTACCGAAGAGAAATTATTTTCTACGGTGCAAGCTACCGCTTTTTCGGAGAGCGCCGTGTTTATTGAGGAGGCAATTAAAAACGGGGAGTGGAACGTGATCGACAAAGATTTGACTACGCCCTATAAAAGCGTGCCCACTCTTCCTCTTACCTTAATCGAAAAAAGATGGCTTAAAGCATTGTTTACGGATAAGCGTATTCGATTGTTTGTGGATGAAGAGCCCGAGTTTTTGCACGACGTGTCACCTCTTTTTAATGTGTGCGACGTTATCTATCCCGACAAGTTTGATCTTGGTGACGATTATGAGAGCGAAACGTACGTAAAAAACTTTAAGACAGTTTTAAGGTGTATCAAAGAGAACAAAAAGGTAAAAATCAGGTATAAATCGCCCTCGGGTAACTCTAAAGAAGTAGTGTACGTCCCCAGACGTATAGAATATTCTGCAAAAGACGATAAATTTAGGTTGCTTGCAGGAAACGTCTTTAACGCGCACGTGTTGAATATAGGAAGAATTGCGGAATGTTGGGAGGATGAACCGTTTAATCCTTCCGTTCAGCCGTCCTTTACGATAAATAGAGAGGAGGTAACGTTTGAGATCCTAAACCAACGCAACTGCTTAGAGCGTGCCCTCATTCATTTTTCCGCATTTGAAAAAGAAACGGTAAGAGTTGAGGCTGATAGGTTTTTGGTGAAAATGAAGTATCCCAAGGATATGGAAACCGAGATTCTTATAAGGCTGATGCAGTTTGGACAGTTCGTAAAGATACTTGAGCCTGAGGGTATGGTGGAGCAGATCAAGAGCAGAATTTTTGCTCAAAAGACGAATATTGAGGCTTATGAAGAGGGGAGAACCGAAAGCAATTAGAATATAGGATACTTTCCCTACTTCAAAATACTTTTTACCGTTTTATCGTGATAAAAAATAAAAAGAGTATAACTCTTTTTCGGTTGCGAAAAATAAGTTCGCAACTTTTTTTTCACGCCTTTTCACGCTTTTTAGAATATAATCTATCTCGTAAGGGCGGTTTTCCCTCCGTCCTTGCAACCAACCGCGTATTTCCCTGAAATTTTTTAAGCGCGGTTACGGAAAGTTGCAGACAGCAAAAAATGCTCAGCAGTAATGCAAACTATCGGGAAAGGGTGCGTCCTCCCGGTGCAACTTGAAAATTTAAGGACACGCACAGCAAAATTTTTATTTCGATATTAGGAACGGCTCAGTCGCAACAGTAGGTTGATATTTGACGGAAAAGCCGCTACGAAATACAGCGTGTTTTGTTCGGTTACAGACTTTGCAAGTATGCGCCCTTACAAGAACACTTGTCTTTCTTGTGTTTTTCTCGTCAAAACATAATAATATTTATC
>JAGAPA010000077.1 GCA_017623455.1 Clostridia bacterium
CTCCCAAAAACAAAAGAACCAATGGTGGTTGATTGTTTGCATTACTAAAGGACAATAATAGGTGCAGACCTGTCTGCTGGGCAGACCCACGGTCAATATGAGAAAACTGACGGTGGGTAAGTGTTTGACTTTAGTAAAAAAACAATAGCAGGTCAAGCTTTAAGCTTGTTCGCAATGACAAGGAGTGGCTAAGGTCGGGCGATTCGTGAATCGCCCCTACAAGATTACCCCACTACAATCAATTGTTTGATTTGCTAAAGGATAATAATAGGGAGTGCTCCTGAGCACCAATTATTGGATCCAACGTCCACGTTGGCGCCTGCGTACTGGGATTGCCGCGGTGCTTCGCTCCTCGCAATGACAAGGGGGAAAATAAAAAACTGACGGTGGGTGAGTGTTTGACTTTAGTAAAAAAACAATAGCAGGTCAAGTTTAAGCTTGCTCGCAATGACAAGGGGAGTGAGGAATGAGTGGTTGGGTGGGCAGACCCACGGTCAATATGAGAAGAACGATATTGGGTGCAGACCTGTCTGCCACGGTCAATATGAGAAAACTGACGGTAGTTGATTGTTTGGCTTTGCCGGATTAGATTTTTATCCCTTCCACCGCTATGCGGTCCCCCTCCCCTTGACTAAACAAGTGGAGGTCTTGAGCGGTTAGTGTGAAGGCACACTTCCAAAAATAAAAGAACCTACGGTGGGTGAGTGTTTGACTTTAGTAAAAAAACAATAGCAGGTCAAGCTTTAAGCTTGCTCGCAATGACAAGGGGGAAAATAAAAAAACTGACGGTGGGTGAGTGTTTGCATTACTAAAGGACAATGATCGGGAGTGCTCCTGAGCGCGATCCAACGTCCACGTTGGCTCCTGCGTACTAAAATAAAAGCAGACGTACAAGTTATCTTGTATATCTGCTTTCAACGTTTTATTAAATTGTGAACTTTTGTGTATAGAATGAAGCCGAATGCCGTACTTTGCTCGCAATAATTGCGTGATTATCTTTAGGCACTATATTATAAATAAAGAAAGGTAAAGTGGAAAATTACGGTTTTTAATATAACGTATTTAGGTAAAGTGGAAAATCAGAGTATTTCGACGAGCTTATTATCCACCAAATCACACGAGGAAAGCACGTACTTTACTCCGTCTATTTGCGCGGAAGGCACAACACGTATACCCTTACCATGCAAATGTCCGTATACTACGCAGTCGACCTTATACTCCGCAAACAGCTCGGTGAACGGGGATGGGGCAAGACGGCTGTTGAAGGGTGGGAAATGCGTCATAAACACTACTACGTCCCCTTCTTTTCTGATTTTTTTCATACTATCCAAAGAAAGCTTGATACGTATAAGCTCTCTGTCGTATATCTTTTTATCGTCGGGTGAAGCGAAATCCTTTTCGGGGGTAGTCCATAGTCTGCTTCCGCCCACAATAATATTACCAAATCGAATACAATCGTTTTGCACCGCGTACATATTTTCGCCCAGCAGTTTTCTTACAGCGGAAATGGAGTGCCACCAATAATCGTGATTACCGCGGAGCAGCACTTTTTTACCCTTAAACTTGCTTAGGTACTCAAGATCGGGAACAACGCCTTCTAAAGTCATTGCCCAGCTTATGTCGCCTGCAATCAGTACGATATCGTCGTCGGTTACTCGCTCGTTCCAGCTGTTTTCGATATCGTCTAAGTAGTTGTTCCAAACCTCACCGAAAATATCCATGGGCTTAGGGTTGTTTATTGAAAGATGTAAATCGCTTATTGCATAAACCTTCATAGCCATATTATAACATTATTCGGCGCAATTTGCAAGACTATTTAAGCAAAAAATTGTCGAAAACCGCTAAAACGTGTCGATACTTTTCCGTTTAGTCCGTAAACGTTGGGTTTTCGTCCAAGCCACTACACTGAGGCAAATACTCCCTACACTCGGGATAGACGCACTCTCCGTACGTGGGAATTACAATCTCTCTTTTTTGCGTAATTCGGGTCACAAGTACCGCGCACATGCGTACGTTTATGAGATTTTGCGACACAAAGCTCCCCACGCTACTGCTTGCAATACCTGCAACCTCTACAGAAAACGGGGCTTGGGAAGTTGTGGGAACGTTGAGCAAAACGTCCTTGTAAAAGCTTATTTCTCCGCTTGCGGTTATTAGTGAACCTATAGAG
This sequence comes from Clostridia bacterium, assembly GCA_017623455.1. Lineage (GTDB taxonomy): Bacteria > Bacillota > Clostridia > Christensenellales > Pumilibacteraceae > RUG12826. The sequence continues at coordinate 2,171 of JAGAPA010000077.1, forward strand.
TCGGTAAGGTTGACAGACACGGGAAGCGTTGCAGTAAAGCGTACTCTGCTCCTTGTGCCTTGCGTGGGCTGAACGGAAAGACCGCTTAAAACCGCCGAGCCGTTTGCGTAAAGCGAATTGAACACCGCAGGGTATACGGGGCTTGCCGAAAAATCTGTGAGCGCAATTTGCATGCTTTCGTTTTCGTACGTGGATTTACATCCGTCGATTACCGTTTTTACTTCGACACACACTTTTTCGCACAATCCGCACAGTGGATTTCCGCTTATTCTTCCTACCGAGATATTATTTGGCATAAAAAAACCCTCCCTTTCAGTATATGAAAAGAAGGATTTTGTCGGTTACACTTCGGGGTATAATATTTGAGTGAGGCGAGCAAGCACCTCGTCTTTACCCTGCTTCGTTTGCGAAGAAAAGGGAATAATATTGTCCTTGCCTATCTTAAGCTCTGTAGCAACGACCTGTCTTGCACGCGCCGCCTGAGCCTTTGAGAGTTTGTCGGTTTTTGTCGCAATTACCGAAAACGGTATGCCGAAATGATACAAATATCCGAGCATTTGCTTATCCAAAACGGTGGGAGGGATACGTATATCCACAAGCACGAACACGTGCTTAAGGTTCGAGCTGTTTTCAAAATATCCGCCGATAAGTCTGTCCCATGCATCGCGCTCGCCCTTGCTTGCCTTTGCAAAGCCGTAGCCGGGAAGATCGACGAGGGTAAACTCTCCGTTGTTGATATCAAAAAGGTTTATAAGCCTCGTTCTACCGGGAGTTGAGGACGTTCTTGCAAGCGAGGAAATGCCCGATACGGTGTTTATAAACGAGGACTTTCCCACGTTGCTTCGTCCTACCACGCAAATCTCGGGCAAGCCGTTTTCCGTGTCAAGCTCGTTAACGTAGGTATTTGACGAAGCGTAGCTTTTAATGAATTTTGCAGACTTTATAAGCATACGTCACCTCGCAAGTACGACGCTGAGAACCTCGTGGATATCGCTTACCGTAACAATTTCAAGCGCGTCCTTAACCTCTTGAGGAATGTCGGCAATATCCTTTTCGTTCTCTTTGGGGATAATAAGAGTTTTAACACCGCTCATAAACGCGGCAAGGGATTTTTCCTTAAGTCCACCTATTGCAAGCACACGTCCTCGCAAGGTGATCTCACCCGTCATAGCCACGTCGCTACGCACCTTTATATTTGCAAATGCGGATATAAGCGAGGTGGTAAGGGTTATACCGGCGCTCGGTCCGTCCTTGGGTGTTGCACCCTCGGGGATATGGATATGCACGTCGTTTTCCTTGAAAAGCTCGGGAGCAATGTTATACTCTTTTGCAAGCGCACGTGTAACAGAAAGCGCGATACGTGCGGACTCCTTCATTACGTCGCCCATTTGTCCCGTGAGCATAAGCTCGCCTTTTGACGAGGGGATAAGATTGGTTTCGACGTCTAAAGTCACACCGCCCACACTCGTCCAAGCAAGACCTTTTACAAGCCCTACGCTATCTTCCGTTCTCTTTTCAAACGGGCGGTACTTGGGCGCGCCCAAAACTTCGGGAAGATCGGCTTTGGTTACCGTATACGTTGCGTTAACGTCACCGCCGTCCACTATTTTTACGGCAATCTTACGAACAACGTCAGCCATTTTACGCTCTAAGTTTCTTACTCCGCTCTCTTTTGTGTAAAGCGTGATAACGTCCATAAGAGTTTCGTCGTCCATTATTACCTGACCCTTTTTAAGTCCGTTCTTTTCGGTCTGTTTGGGAAGCAAGTAACGCTTTGCAATTTCCAATTTTTCGGTATACGTATAGCCCGAAAGGAAGATAACTTCCATTCTGTCAAGAAGGGGCTGAGGGATGCTGTCGATACTGTTTGCAGTTGCTACGAACATGGTTTTGGACAGGTCGTAAGGAATCTCGAGATAGTGATCCATAAACTTTCCGTTCTGGTTGGGGTCTAACACCTCGAGCATTGCAGACGCAGGATCGCCTCTAAAGTCGCTTGACATCTTGTCTATCTCGTCAAGCAAGAACACGGGGTTGTTTACGCCTGCGTTCTTCATGCCCGTAAGAATTCTACCCGGCATTGCGCCGATATACGTACGCCTGTGACCTCTTACCTCCGCCTCATCTCTTACTCCGCCAAGCGACATTTGTACAAGCTTGCGGTTTGCAGCACGCGCGATTGAGGAAACGATAGACGTTTTACCTACGCCCGGAGGTCCTACAAAGCAGAGAATTGCTCCGCCCGGGCTTTGGGTAAGCGAGTGAACTGCAAGATATTCTACAATACGCTCTTTGATCTTTTCAAGTCCGAAATGATCCTCGTCAAGCACCTTTCTTGCGGTGTCAAGATTGATGCTGTCGGCGGTATAAGTATTCCAAGGCATATCCAAAAGCCATTCTATATAAGTTCTTATAACTCCTGCCTCGGGCGAGTTGGGCGCCATTTTATCCATGCGCGCAAGCTCTTTTTCAAGCTTTTGAACGGCATAGTCGGGCAAGCCCTTTTCCTTAGCGGTTTTTTCAAAAAGCTCTCTTTCCTTTTCGTCGTCGCCAAGCTCTTCGTGGATAGCCTTTATCTGCTCGCGCAGGTAGTATTCCTTCTGATTCTTCTCAACGCTGTTACGCACCTTTTGAGCAATGTTCTTTTCCGCTTCAAAAATCTCTTTTGCGCTGAGCGATTTTGCGTAGATATCGTTAAGCTGGTCTATCTCGGAATTAACCTCTAACAGTCTTTGACGTTTTTGGTCGGTATCGTATATTGCGTACGCCATATTAGCAATGAGCTTTTGCGTATTGGAAGTATCAAGTCTTGCGTCGGGCAGGTTTTGCTGTTGAGCCTTGGGCTGAAGCTTTACGATATCTTCAAGCTCCTTTACTATAAGGTTCTTTAGTGCTGTAACTTCCGTGCTTTCCTCGCTTATTACTACGCCGTAGTCTTCTGCTACGCACTCGATATATGGAGAAAACGCGGTAAATTCGCTTACCACTACTCTTTTTATTCCTTCAAATATAACCTTGGTAATATCGTTGGGCATACGGCTGATCTGTCTTATGCGCGCCAAAGTTCCCACACGGTAAAGATCGTTGGGCGTGGGATTTGTGAGGGATTTGTCTTTTTGAGAAAGAACCACCACCGTGCCCACTCCGCCTATTGCGTTGATGCCTGCCAAAGACTTATCTCTGCCAAGATCCACCGTCATTACCTGAGAGGGGAAAAGTACGTTCTTTCTGATCGTTACTACTTTATAAAGTGTTTTTTCGATTGTTATTTCTTCTTTTGTTTCGTTCGTCGTTTCTTTTATCTCATCCATAATAACCTCGAAAGCTGTTTTTTTGCATTAGCGTGATATTTTTCACACGCGTATTTGTTATTATAACATAAATTTTATAAAATATCAATTAAATAAAGGAAATTAGTTTTGATAAAAACAAATCCTACAAATGGGAGGGTGTGTGATGGGATTGCTTCGTCGCTACGCTCCTCGCAATGACAGGGGAGAGTGGGCGAGGGGCTTTAAGTGGCTAAGTTCGGGCGATTCGTGAATCGCCCCTACAAAATTACCTCACTACAGTCAATTGTTTGATTTGCTATCGGGCGATTCGGCAGTCGTCCACGTACAGATTGGCTGACGATTGTTGAGGTTTGGCTGAGTGTGGGATTGTTGTGGTCGGTGGGTGGTTTTTATCCCCTCCACCACCAAGGTGGTTCCCCTCCCCTTGTTATACAAGTGGCGGTTTTTAGCGGTCGGTGGTGTATTGGGGCGATCCACTATAAAAAACACACTGCGATGACACGGTTTGCGTGATACGTAGTGTGTTTTTCGTTACGTTTTAGTTTTTCGCTTTTTTATGGGCGGCTGTGGAAACAGAAGATTTAAGATTCAAGATTTACCCACAAAGCGGGGCGCACAGCAATGAGATCACTGGTAACACTGCTACCACCGATGATGACGACGCCGTCATTGCTGACATGGGACACAAAATCCTGACCATAACCGGGGGAGCGAAGCCACCACGGACTATTTCCGTTATCTTCGTATACGTATGCTCCGTTCTTCTTTGCGTATACTGTAGGCTTACACTGTCTTGCTGTACTATTGCTAAAGTATTTATTTGCTTCGGGTATACTTAACAGGAATACTTTGTCCTGTGTTGCATTACCCGGGTTTGTGTTATAGTATGGATTCTTATCTGCGCTTACCGTTACTGTTGGTATTATTGCTTTTTCAGCATCACCAAACGCACTGTTTATAAAATCACTATTAAGCCATTTTCTTAAAGAACACGTTTCCCACGTTACATCCTTGCTTGTTTCATTATATCTCTTACAATCTAATGCGTACTTGCTTATAAGCAGCGCCTTGTTTCCCTCTTTTGCAAGGACTTGCCATTCGATCGGTTCTTTTGTTGAGCCGTTGCTTTGACAGTATTTACCAAATTTGTAGATATCGCCCACTTTTAAGGTAATGGTAGGCTTTTGGGGAACAGGTGCAGGGGTGGGAGTAGGAGTTGTTGTTTGTACAGGGGTTAGAACAGATTCGGGTGTTGTTTGTTCGCTAACGTCAAGCTCCACCCACAAAGCGGGGCGCACGGCAGAGTCAGCAAAGTAGACATAGTTATCCTTACCCCTGTGGCGGACGACGCCGCCAACGCTGACACCTGCGGCAAAATACTGATTATAACCGGGGGAGCGGAGCCACCACGAACTATTTCCGTTATCTTTGTTTACGTATGCTCCGTTCTTCTTTGCGTACGATGTTGGCTTACATTGTCTTTCCGTATTACTGCTGAGATATTTGTTTGCTTCGAGAATGCTTAACAGGAATACTTTATCCAATGTGCTATTTCCGGGATTTGTACTGTAGCTTGGATTCTTATCTGCGCTTACCGCCACCGTTGGGATTTTTTCTTTTTCCGTAGTTGTAAAGGCAGTGCTTATAAAGTCGTTATTAAGCCACTTTCTTATACTGCACGTTTCCCAAGTTACTTCTTTTCTTTCTTTATTATACGGCTTACAATCTAAAGCATACTTACTTATCAGTAATGCTCGGTTACCCTCTGTTGCAAGCACTTGCCACTCGATTGGCTCTTTTTCGGTATCATTACTTTGATAGTATTTTCCGAATTTATAGGTATCGCCTACTTTTAAGGTTGTGGTAGGCTTTTGGGGAACAGGTGCAGGGGTGGGAGTAGGGGTTGGCTCTTTAAGCGAGGACAGGCTTGCGGAAAACTGCGGATCGCCAAAGCGGATTGCTTTTTTGAAATTGGAATTTTGTGTAAAACCTTGTTGCTTTGCAAGCTCTTCTATACTTGTTACCTTGTATTCGCAAAACGCCTTATAAAGATAGGCTTTTGCGCATTTGGGGCTAACGTCAAGTATGCGTTCTGCATACTCGTCAGCCTTTTTCCAGTCCTTATCCTCAAAAAAGATTTCAATTCTTTCGAGATAATTTTGCACCTGTCTGTCCGTTGCGTTATCGGCACTTATTGTACCGTTTTGCTCATTACGTATGGGAGAAACTGCGACAGGCTCTTGCGTTTGAGGCTGTACGTATCTGCCGAATTTTTTGTTTATCTGAAGCAATAAATTCTCGTAAAAATCGAGATCGGTCACGTCCGCAACCTGAAAACGCGCAAGCTCGTCGGGAAGCTCGTACGGACCCATTTGCGCTATGCACGGAAGAGCGGTTTTCGTTACGTCGTCGTTCATAAACTCAAGGTATCTGCTCCACTCGTTTCGTACCCAAGGCGCGTTTGTATGGTCTATGCTTGTGGTAACGTGAAGCATTACTTTGGCGGACTTTAGCGCGGAGTAGATAACGGGCTCATACTCTGAGCCGAGCTTATTTTTTAAGGTTATGCGCGAAAAGAATACCTTGTAGCCGTGCTCTGTAAGGTAGGAATATATTTTGGTTGCGTACTGCGCGTCCGTCGTGCGCTTACCGCTGTTAAGCTCTGTTTCCTTGTAGCAAATAAAGACGTCGTAAGGCTCTTCCTTGTCCGCTTTTGCAAGGATTTCCTTTTGTATTCTGTCAATCTCTTTGGCTTCCGCTTCGTAAATTGCTTTTTCTTCCGCGGTAGCTCTACTCATAATGAGCTTGTATTCACTGTTGTCGAAAATGCTTTCCGTTACCGTTCTGTGGCAGGTGGGAAGCTTTTTCTCGGTCAAGTCGTCGTCTACGTATTCTATTCCGTACTCGCACAATATCTTACACCAATACGCCTCGTTATCGTCGGGGTACTGTGTGATAATACTTTCGTACTGCTTTTTTGCAACGTCGAACCTGCACGCACTACGGTACTCGTTGGCTTTTACGAAAAGCTCTAATTTTTGTGGATCGTCGGGAGTGGGAACGGTTTGCTCCATATCGCAAAAGTCGCATACGGTTGTCTTTTGTCCGTACACGATTTCAATTTCACTTCCGCAGTTTTTACAAAAAAGCTTTTCCATAATTTTCTTCCTTTGGTTGTTTTTCAATTACAATTTTACAACATACAATACACTTTGTCAATTATTTATGTAAAATATTCTTTATTTATATATTACTTATAAAATAACACCCCAAAGCGGTTTGCTTTGGGGTGGTGTGAATATTCGTTATGCCGAGAGTTCTTTGGTGATTACTATCGGTTTTTCGTTGTTGAGAATGGATTCTTTGGTAACGATAACCTTTTGGATATTGTCGGTACCGGGTACGGTGTACATGATATCGAGCATTCCTTCCTCTACAATAGAACGCAAGCCTCTTGCGCCTGTTTTTAGCTCGATTGCCTTTTGCGCAATTGCTCTTACCGCGTCGTCCTTGAACTCGAGCTCCACTCCGTCCATTTCCAAAAGCTTTATATACTGCTTTACAAGACAGTCTTTGGGCTGAGTGAGGATATTGACGAGCGCCTCCTCGTCGAGCGGATCAAGACATACGGTTACGGGTACTCTTCCGATAAACTCGGGAATAAGACCGAACTTGATAAGGTCTTGCGGTTGAACCTTTTTGAGCATTTCGTTGCCGTCTACGTTTGCTTGCTGAACGTTTCCGCCAAAGCCGAGCGACGCTTTACTCTGGCGCTTTTCGATGATTTTGTCAAGACCCACGAACGCACCGCCGAAAATAAAGAGGATATTGGTGGTATCGATCTGCAAACATTCCTGATTGGGATGTTTTCTGCCACCCTGAGGCGGTACGGATGCGAGCGTGCTTTCCACGATTTTGAGAAGAGCTTGCTGAACGCCTTCGCCCGATACGTCACGGGTTATACTTACGTTTTCGCTCTTTCTTGAAATCTTGTCTATCTCGTCGATGTAGATAATTCCGCGTTCTGCGCTCTTAATGTCATAGTCTGCGTTTTGAATGAGCTTTAGGAGTACGTTTTCCACGTCCTCACCAACGTAGCCTGCCTCCGTTAGAGTCGTTGCGTCGGCAACTGCGAATGGCACGTTGAGAATCTTGCTCAACGTCTGAGCAAGCAAGGTTTTTCCGCATCCCGTAGGTCCGAGCATAAGGATATTGCTCTTTTTAAGCTCGATTGCGTTTTTGGTTCTTTTGTTGAACTTGATTCTCTTATAATGATTGTAAACGGCTACGCTGAGCACTTTTTTTGCCGCGTCCTGACCGACGATATAGTCGTCGAGCTGTGCCTTGATCTCCTGAGGAGTGGGAAGAACATCTTCCTCTGCCTGCGCGTTGATCTCGTTGTAGGACGTGATGTCTTCCTGACATTGCTTTACGCACTCGTCGCAAATGCAAATATCCCCATCGGGCGAGAACACAAGGTGCTCTACAAGCGATTGAGGACGACCGCAAAATGAACATTTAGGTTCGAATTTATCCACTAAATAATACTCCCGTTATACTCTTTTATCGAAAATCTTGTCTACAAGTCCGTACGCAAGAGCTTCTTGAGCGGACATATAGTTATCTCTGTCTACGTCTTTTTCTATCTGCTTAACCGATTTTCCCGTGTTTTCGGCAAGGATAGTGTTCATTCTCTTTTTGATTTTGAGAATATGCTCTGCCTGTATTGCGATGTCGCTCGCCTGTCCCTGAGCTCCGCCCAAGGGCTGATGAATCATTACTTCGCTGTTGGGCAAGCAGTATCTCTTTCCTTTTGCACCCGAAGAGAGCAAGAATGCACCCATAGACGCTGCCATACCTACGCAAATGGTGCTTACGTCACACTTGATGTAGTTCATGGTGTCGTAAATTCCCATACCTGCAGTTACGCTTCCGCCCGGGCTGTTGATATACAGGCTTATATCCTTGTCGGGATCTTTTCCCTCAAGATAGATAAGCTGTGCTATAACGATATCCGCAGTCACGTCGTTAATCTCTCCCGTAAGGAAAATGATTCTATCCTCTAAAAGTCTTGAATAAATATCATAAGATCTTTCGCCACGATTCGTTTGCTCTACTACCATGGGAACAAGATTGTTTCTAATCATTTTTTTTACCTCCGTAAATAGATTTTTTTATTGTGAAATACGATTGGAACGGTTATAAAACCGCTCCAATTCATATAACTTCTTTGGTGTGTAAAAGGGAATTGAGCTTATTCAGCGTCCTTTTCCTTCTTTGTTGCCTTTGCCTTCTTTTCAAAGGTGTTGTTTGCCTTGAGGAAAGAAAGAAGATTGGTCATAAGAACGTCGTTTCTGATATAGTCGAGCTGACGGGGATCCATATCCTTCTTGTACTCTTCGGCGGTCTTCTTTGCGCTTTCTGCCATCTTTGCAACTTCTGCATCAACCTGCTCGTCGGTAACGGTGATGTTTTCTGCCTTGATGATAGCTTCGAACACGAGCTGAGATTTAACTTCCTGAGTAGCTCTGCTCTCGTTCTGCTTTCTGAAGTCTTCCATCGTCATTCCGGTGTACTTGAGGTAGTCTTCGAACTTAAGTCCTCTGTACATATAGGAAAGCTGATACTCGGTTTCACGAACGATGTAATCGATCTGCTTTTCGATCATGCAAGCGGGGATCTCTACGGTCGCGCCTTCGATGATCTTGGTGAGAAGATTGGTTTCGTTCTCTCTGTTTGCCTTTTCTTCGTTCTGCTTCTTAAGGTTTGCCTTAACGTCTGCCTTGTACTCCTCGAAAGTTTCGAACTTACTTACGTTCTTAGCGAACTCGTCGTTAAGCTCGGGAAGCTCTTTTGCTTCGATCTTCTTAACGGTTACGGTGAATACGGCATCCTTACCCTTAAGGTTTTCTGCGTGGTACTCGTCGGGGAACTTAACGTTAAGATCCTTGGTTTCGCCGATTGTCATACCAACCATCTGAGCCTCAAAGCCGGGGATGAAGGTGTTAGAACCAATGGTAAGCTCCTGATTTTCTGCTGTGCCACCCTCGAACTGAACTTCTTCGCACATGCCCTTGTAGTCAAGAGTTACGATATCGCCGTCTTTTACTGCTCTGTCGGTAACTTCTACTCTTCTGCTTGCCTGCTCCTGAGCCTTTTTAATCTCTTCGTTAACGTTCTTAGCAGTTACAGTATACTCAGCTTTTTCGATTTTAATACCTTTATAGTCGCCAAGAGTTACTTCGGGCTTAACGGTAACGATAACGGCAAACTTAAGTCCGTCTTTCATGTCGGGCTCTTCAGCAAGTCTGGGGCTGTCTACGGGGAAAATGTCCTCGTTCTCGTCGAGAGCCTTAAAGTATGAATCGTTGAATGCGCCGTCAAATGCTTCCTCAAAGAATACGGAAGGTCCGTACATTTTTTCGATCATCTTTCTGGGAGCCTGTCCCTTTCTGAATCCGGGGATATTGATCTTGCTCTTTTCCTTAAGATAAGCCTTGTTGATCTGTGCATCCCACTCTTCTGCGGTAAGGGCAAAAGTAATTTTTACTTCGCCTGTTAATCTTTCTACTTCGTACTTCATAATTATCCTCCAAAATTTCGTACCCGACAATAATACCATAAATTAACTTTACTTGTCAAATTTTTTATTGACTAATTTGAAAAATAAGTATATACTTATACTTGAAATTTCGGTAAAATCGCGAAAATTACGCGAAAGGAGCTTTATGAACGACGCTTTTACCTATCACCACGTTGCTAACGAACTCAAAATACTTGAGGGTGGGAGAATAGACAAAATCAATATGCCCAACAAAGACGAGGTTGCTTTTACCGTTAAGAACGGAAAACTCTTCACTCTCGTTCTTTCCGCCAACCCTACTTTTGCAAGGGCTTATATCACCACTCAGAAAACGGAAAATCCTCTTACTCCTTACGCGTTTTTAATGCATTTAAGGAAACATCTTACCTCTGCCGTTATTGATAAGGTTGAGCAAATCCCGTTTGAAAGAGTGCTTAAGTTTTCTCTTACCGTAAAGGATCTTTTCGGCGAAGAAAAGTTTTTTCTTTACGCAGAGATTATGGGCAGATATTCAAATATTATACTCGTAAACGGTGAGGGAAAAATTTCGGAATGTTTACTTCACTTTGAGGGAGATCTTAGCGCAAAGCGAATACTTTTACCCGGCGCGGTATACGCGCTTCCACCTGCTCAGCAAGCCAAGCGCGCTATTTGCGACAAGGCGGAATTCGTTGAAACTTTGAGCCTGTACGACGGAAAAACGGCTGTACACAACTATTTGATAAGCAAGTATATCGGCTTTGCTCCGCTCACCCTAAAACAGGCGGTTATAAAGAGTGGGTTTGAGGAAACTAAAGACGCCGGAAAGCTGTTCGATACGATAACAGACCTGTATAAAAGCGCAAGACCGTGCTACGTTAAAAAGGACGGAAAGATAACCGATTTTTACGCGTTCCCGTACGAAACGGACGGCGAAACAGTGTTTACGGATACTTTGTGCGAGGCAATGGACGAATATTATCGCCAAACTTTTTCCACTAACTCTTACGCAACGGGCGCAAACGTGCTTAAAAGCGCGATAAAGACGGCAATGTCGAGGTGCGAAAAGAAGCGTGAAACCCTGCTTGCGCGCATAGAAGAAGCTGAGGACAGCGAAAACGACAGGATTTTGGGTGAGCTTATTACCGCCAATATATACAAGATTAAGTACGGCGATAAAAGCGTAAAGGTTTTTGATTATTACAAGAACGAGGAGAGAGAAATCGCTCTTGACGTTATGCTTGCGCCTGCTCAGAACGCGCAAAAGTTTTATAAGCGGTATAACAAAAAGAAAAAGACTGTGGAAATGAGTATGGAGATGTTGGAAAAAACGGACGAGCTTTACGAATACCTCGACACTCTCCTTCTCTCCGTAAACCAAGCGTCTTCGCAAAGCGACCTCGACGAGATAAGCAAAGAAATGGAAAACGCGGGAATTTTGCCTAAAAAGAGTAAAAAACAAGCAAAAACCGTATCAAAACCGCGCAAATACGAGGTGGACGGCTACACCGTTCTTATCGGAAAAAACAACGTTCAAAACGACGAGCTTGTGAAAAATTCAGACGGCGGTTATACCTGGCTTCACACGCAAAAAATACACGGCTCGCACACGGTTATTCAGGGAAAAAACGTACCTATAGAAACAATTGAAAAGGTTGCAAGATACTCCGCTTTCTTTTCTAAAGCCATGCTTTCTTCCAACGTGCCCGTTGATTATACGCTTATAAAATACGTTAAAAAACCGTCGGGTGCTATGCCGGGAAAAGTGATTTACACCAATCAGCAAACGGTTTACGTGACGCCCGAAAACCCCGATTCCCCAAATAAATAAAACCGATTAATAAAAAAAGCGAACAGGCTTAGCGTGTTCTCCGTTAAGGATAACACGCTAAAACTAAGTTTGCCCTTACGGGCAAGTGAAGTTTACTTTGTAAGTGAAGTTATCTTGCGGCAAGTTTAGTTTTGCCTTTGGCAAAGTGGGCAAACTTAACTTCACTTACGAGCCCCTGTGAGCAACTTCACTGTGCGTAGCACAACTTCACTTTCGCCGTAGCGAAAACTTCACTAACAAAAAAAGAGCAGACACATAAGGTTTTTTACGCCTTGCGTGTTTGCTCTTTCTGTTTGTAATAAGGGCTTGGGCTTAGCCCATTTGCATTTGACCAGTCAAATGCAATGCTCGCACTTAACGGTGTTTTCCAAATTCTCCGCTAAGAACATCACCCATTTTACTCCGTTCGTTTTTTTATTAAGGTTGCAATTCATTGCGTATTCTCCGCTTTTGGGAGAACACGCATCTTGCAAAGCCTTGTTTTTTTACTTTTGTTATTTACCCTTCTTTTTTGAGTTCTCTTTATTCCTTGCATAATATGCGGCAATTGCTGCTCTTTGCCTTTTTCTGGATTCTTGAGTTTTTGCCTTTACAAAACTACCTCTTTTCTTCTTCCTATTAAAAAACATTGCAATCCTCCATGTGTATTTCTTCATCAAATCTACAGTTGTCTAAATACTCTTGCATTTTATTAATCAAAAGTTCATTAGGCTTGTATTTCTTTTTTACAGTATAAATATCCTGTATTCTGCGCAATGGAATAGATTTTATAATACAACTGTCTAAATCATATATTATACAATAATTTGTTTGGTCATACAAATATCCATACACATATTCAAAAGCAAATGCCCTATATCTCTTTTGAGCCTCCTTATCGTAAAAATGCACTATTTGATTAGTAGAACAACTTTCAGCAAAAACATCCAACTCCCTATCAAATGTCAGCATTTCTCTTTTATATTGGGGTAAACAACTATATTCATTTAATATTCCACGAATATATGTTGTCACATCTTGTGCTGTTATGCATATTTCAGATTGTTGTATTTCATCATATATTAGTCTATTGTCTTTTGACGGTCTAATCCAAATATATTCTTCAAGTATATCTAACTCTTCTCCATTAAAATACACACGATCAATAACCGTATTTACCGCCTCATAAATATTTTCACTATCTTCCCTATTAAACTCATTTGTTAAAACAGATTCAATTTCACTTCTTCTGGCTTTTCTAACCTCTACAAGAGTAGGGATTAACTTATTAAGTAATGCATTTTTATTTGATTTACCATTCTTCATAAAACCGAAACGTAAAGCATCATTTTCTAATATATTCATCAAATAGGTTGACACTCTAACTTTTATTTTCTCTATCATAAAAACTACCTCTACTTAAAAGTAGTATACAACTTGTCTACAAATTTGTCAAGGAAATAGAAACTTTACTCACATATTTGTCTACCAATAAGACCTTAACAAAGCAGACGATTTTTGTTTGAAAATATAAAAATAATATGTTATAATGTATATACAAGAAAATAATCGCGAGTATCTCTTGACTAATAAAAAAGGAGGTGATATAATATGAGTATATTTAACTTTTTATTTTCAACAAAAAAAAGGCATAAAAAATGGATTGATAATTTCGTTTATAAATCAACTAAAAAACCTAAACATTACAAAGAAGTTAAAAATCCACCTGTTACTTTCTGGCAAAAACTTTCCCGACCCCAAGATGCACGGCAAATCCAATACAATACTTGGAGTAAAAAACATAAAGTTTATTCCGGATCTTATTTGCCAAAAGATGAAAACAAACTACTAAAACAAGGTTGGATAAACGAAAACAGTAAAATTTCCTCCACGGCAAACTCGAAAATACCAAATTTTTTCAGAAGAAAAAGCACAAACCAATGGGTAAGACATGATACTGATAATAAAAAACAGGGTAACCATTGGCATTGGTATAATTGGTGGAAAAAAGAAAAAATGCCTAACGGTTTTACTAAAAAAAATAGTGATGCTTATTTAGATAAATATGGCAAAACTTGCGAAAGAGATAGTCCTCAAAGCCACATAAAGGAGCACGATTAAAATATGAGTTTCGATAAATTTGTTCACGAAATCTGTAACAACTATGAAATGTATATTGATAAAATCACAAAATTAACAGAAAGCGATTTTTTAATACTGACTCACGGTCTTCAGTACAGAGGAGAAAATTCACCTCTAAATTTTTGTTATTTCAAAATTATTGGAACAGTCAAAATTTATGATATAATAAATAATTGCGGTTGGAAATCCGATGATGGAATTGAGGTTCTTTCTCTTGAAAAAAACGATAAAAACTCATATCGAATTTGCGATATAGATTTATCTATTGATTTTGATATTACAGATTGCACGATTACTACTCTTACACAATCAGAGTATGAAAATGAAATTAAAAAAATTTAGGAATTTTTATTTCAACGGAAAGGGCTAAAGCAAAAAACTTATACAAACAGAAAGAGCAAGAGTAAAAGGGTAAACTTCCTTCTATTCTTGCTCTGTTCGCTTTTTTATCATTGCGTGTTCTCCGCTTTTGGAAGAACACGCAATGAGTGCTATTTAGAAAAATATAAGTCCCAATACGCAACATACAATGGTTGCTAAAAGAGTAATAACGCTTATCCATCTTTTTTCGGAGCTTACTCCGATTGCTATAAGGGAGTTTATTACCACCGTGGAGGAAATTCCCACGAAAACTACTTTGTGCCAGCTTGGAAGAACTACTAAAAGTATTACGTTTACTACCGCAAGCGCGATATTTATTATGCGACCTGCTTGTGCGTATTTGTCAAAGTCTACATTATAATCGCCATTAGACACGTATCTGCAAATTGCTATACAAAGCAGAATAATTGCAATGGATCCGGGGATAGCGACAAACCACTGTCCAACCGTCCAATTGTCTATTGCTACCACTACCGCAACTACTGCAAGAAGCGAGGTGGGCGCGGCGGCAAGCACGGACTTTTTGGGCTCTAAGCATGCAAACGCGATACCCGTAAAGAACAAAACTATCGAATAGCCGTAACAGATTATTGCGTAATTTCCCTTGTTTATGATTTGCAACAAAAGGTTGAGGATTGCAAGCGAGAAAATAAATATACTCGAAAAAGCATAATCGGAGTCATTAGGTGTTCCGTCCATAATAGGCAAGAACGCGCACACCGCTATGGGCAAAACGAAAGCTATACCGCCAGCAATAGAGAACAACCATTGTGCAACCGTCCAGTTGAATGGCCATTTGAAGATAACGAACAACAATGCGATTATACCTGCAAGCACCGCGGTAAGAACGGTAATAGTGGCAAGCGCAGGAAGGAATTTTACCACGGATTGCATTGAGTCCTTAAATCCTTTAGCAAACGCGTCCTTTTTTGCTTTGCTACGTTTTTGGGGCAATTGCGCGAGCAGTCGTTTACTGTCTTTGTAGTCGCCAAGCTCTTCCAAAATACGTTGCGCTTCGTTGTAGCTGTTTTTATATTTCAAGTAGTCCATCAGATTACATGCGCGATCATATTCGCTTTCTCTTATTGCCTCTTCTCTAAGCTCGGGAAGACGCTGTAGAAGCTCGTTGGAATCCTTGTAACCGTTAAGCTCTTTAAGACTGTTCTGTATTTCCTCGTAGTATTCTTCATCGGCAGTACCTAGCTCGGTTTGTATCATACTGAGAACCACGTCGTAACGGTTGCTGATCTCCAACTCTTCACGGATTGTGGGAAGCCTGCTAAGTATCTTGTCGGCATTCTTATATCCGCTTGCCTTTTTCAAAAGCTCGACTTTTCTGTCGTACTCTTCATCCACGATAAGGTCACCGTCAGGGATTTCGCAAGCCTGATCGTAATACTGCTTCTTTATCTGTTTTTCGCGAACTTTGGGAAGGGCTGAGTACAACTCGTCGGCGTCCTTATATCCGCTTGCGTTTTTGAGCAAGGACAGCTTCTGCTCGTACTGAACTTCGTCTAAAAGCTGAGCGTCGCCTATATTTTGCGCTTGCATATAATAGTTACGCTTTATGCTCTCGTTACGTTTTTGATCAAGATTTGCAAGAAGGGCATCGGCATCCTTGTATCCGCTTGCTTTTTCCAAATTGGCTTTAACGCGTGCAAACGTTGAATCGTTTATGAGCTCGTCGTCGTTTACGGAAACCGCATCCTTGTAGCAAACTTCCTTAAGGAGCATTTCGCGACGGTTTTTTGCCTGCTCGCGCAACTCGTCCGCATCCTTATATCCGCTTGCCCTTGTCAGATCGTCGGTAATTTGCTTGAATTTTACAGGACTGAGTAGATCTTCGTCGGTATATCTTGCAGAGCGGTCGTAATTCTTACGCTTTTCGGCAAGATCCTTTTCGTTTTTGAGATTGCGGTATAAATATTCCGCATCCTTATAACCTCTTGCCTTTTCCAAGTGCATTCTTACCTGATTGTACACGGCGTCGTGCGTAATATCGCCTTTCATAAGATTCATGGCAATATTGTACTCTTTGCTCCTGATGGCATTTTCCAGCTTATCCTTAAATCTGCCGTCGGAGAACTTTATTGCTTTTTCGTAGTTTGAGTTCTTTTCAAAACCGTTTATTCCTACGAGCTGTTCGAAACTACTTACCTTATGATCGCAAAACGCTTTCATTAAATACGCCTGAGCGTTTTTGGGGTCTTCGTCCAAAATCTTTTCCGCATACTCGTTTGCTTTTTGCCAGTCGCTATCGCCAATAAATATCTCGATACGCTGTAAGTAATTATTGATTTTGTCCTGCAATGCATTTGAAGCGGATGTGGGCGCAGAGGGCTGATTTTGGACGGTCTGTGTCGCATTTTGCTCGATACGTATGCTTGCAACAGCGTCAACTCTTCCAAATTTACTATCAATCTGACGGGTAAGATTTTCGGTAAAATCCATATCTGCGGTGTTCAAAGCCTGAAACTCCGCAAGCTCCTCGGGCAAGTCGTACGCGTCTATTACACTGATGCAAGGAACGATACTCTTTGTGTAATCGCTTTGCATAAATTCCAAAAATCTACTCCACTCGTTTCGTACCCAAGGCGCGTTCACGTAGTCTTTGGACGTGGTTACAACGAGCATAACCTTTGCAGAAATGAGGGCGGAATAAATAATCGGTTCGTACTTTTTACTGGCAAGCTCTTTGAGCGTTACACGAGAAAAGAACACCTTATAGCCTTTGCTCGTAAGGTTTGCGTGAATTCTGTTTGCAATCTGAGAATCTCTCGTTCTTCTGCCGTTTTCGTCACTCTCTTTATAGCAAATAAAGACGTCGTAAGGCTCTTCTTGATTTGCCTTTTCGATTATCTCTTTTTGTATTCTGTCAATCTCTTTGGCTTCCGCTTCGTAAATTGCTTTTTCTTCCACGGTGGCTCTGCTCATAATGAGCTTGTAATCTTTGTTGTCGAAGATGCTTTGCATCACCGTTCTGTGGCAGGTGGGAAGCTTTTTCTCGGTTAGGTCGTCGTCTACATATTCTATTCCGTACTCACACAAAAGCTTGCACCAGTACGCCTCGTTATCGTCGGGGTATTTGGCGATAATGCTTTCGTACTGCTTTTTTGCAACGTCGAACCTGCAAGCACTACGGTACTCGTTGGCTTTTACGAAAAGCTCTAATTTTTGAGGATCGTCGGGGGTGGGAACCGTTTGCTCCATTCCGCAAAAATCACAAACGACTATTTTCTGCCCGTCTATAATACTTATTTCGCTACCGCAATTTTTACAGTAAAGACTCATTTTTTCTCTTTCCTTGATTATTAATTAATATCAAATATTATAACACTTGATTATAGGTTTGGCAAATGAATTTGGGTATTTCTATAAACTTTAGGAGAGGTCCCCACGTACTTTTTGAAAATTCTCGAAAAGCCGAGCGCATCGTCATACCCTACCGACAACGCTACGTCGGATATGGGAGCCGAGGTCTTTTGCAAGAGCTCTTTGGCTCTGTCCATTCGCTTTTTCATGATATAGTCCATGGTGGATAGTCCGTACTTTTTGACAAACAACACTCGCAAATACTTACGCTCTACGTTTACGTGAGAGGCGACGTCTTCTACCGTAATTCTTTTATGAAAATTTCCGTCTATAAACTGCTTTGCATTCTGCGCGTAATCCCTTTCGTTTTCGCTGTCAACCTCGCAATTTAGGGCTAACATGATTTTAGCAATGCCCTCGCTCTCGGTTACGTTTTTAGGTTCGTAAGGCTTGTTAAGCCCGAACAACGCGAGCGCGGTTTTTTCTATTCTTTCCACGTCGCGCACGGTAAACGCTTCGGATTTTTGAGGAATTCCGCTTTTTATGAACAGTTCCTCCGTATCTTCTCCCTCAAGACGAAACCACACGTAAGTCCAAGGATTTTCGCGATCGGGGAAGTAATTAACAAAATCGTTTTTTCTTGTCACGAATCCGTCGCCTTTGCCTAACTTTTTTCCGTTAAACCACCCCTCGCCGTCTACGATATAATGAACGGCGCAATTAAGGTGCATTATAAGCTTTTGAGGCGCTTTATCGCTTGCGCATTTTTCGTACATACCCGAAGATATTTTCAGCATAGTCGTTTCTCCTTTTTACCATTTTACCATATTTATAAGTCAAAAAGCAATTCTTTTCACACTGATTTTGTGTTAAAATTACATAAAAAGAGTTTTGGAGGAATTATGAGTATAAATAAAAAAGATTTATTGTACACAACCGATCCCAATATTGAAAACAACCACGTTTTGCATATTAACCGCCTTGCACCGAGAACCACGGTAGTTCCGGCTAAAAAGAGCGGTGTGTACTATCGAAACAAGGAAGAGTCAGAGCTTTTGACTATGCTTAACGGCGATTATAAGTTTGCATACCACTCTTACGACGATATGCCGTGTTTTTACCGAGAGGACGTTTGTGATAGTGAGTGGGACGTGATTGACGTTCCGTCCATGTGGCAGTTCAGGGGTTACGGCGAATGTACGTACCCGAATATTCATTACCCTATTCCTTTCGATCCGCCGTACGTCAAGGTGGAAAATCCCGTGGGATATTATCGCAAAAAGTTCGCGCTTGACAAAAAATCAGGCAAGACCATACTGCACTTTTCAGGAGTTGACAACGCTTTTTATGCGTACGTAAACGGAGTTTTGGCGGGCTTTTCAAAGGGCTCGAGGCTTTGCGCGGAGTTTGACGTAACAGACCTTGTAAGAGAGGGCGAAAACCTTTTAGCGGTCAAGGTTTTTACGTATTCGGACGCAACGTATCTCGAAAATCAGGACATGCTGATGGCAAACGGCATATTCCGCGACGTATATTTAATACGTACTGACAAGGCTACGCTGTGGGATTATCGCGTAACCACCACTTATGACAGTATTACGGTGAACGCGCAGTTTGACGCAGATGAAAACTGCGAAGTCGAGCTTGTTTTGGACGGTCAGACCGTTCGCTATCCGCTCGTTCAAAACGTTTGCCACACTTTTACTTTGCAAAACCCCAAGCTATGGAACGCGGAAGAGCCTAATCTTTACGATTTAGGCATTACCGTTTACAAAAACGGCGAGATGCTTGAAACACATTCTAAAAAGGTGGGAATAATGCACTCGCGAGTTGAGGGCAACAAATTCCTCGTAAACGAAAAGCCTGTTTATATCAAGGGGGTAAACCGACACGAAACGTGCGCGGACAACGGCAGGGCTATAAACGTTGAGCAGATTAAGCGCGATTTGGAGCTTATTAAGGAAAACAATCTTAACGCAATACGCCTTTCTCACTACACTAACAATCCTGCAACCTACGAATACGCGGCGTTACTCGGACTGTACCTTATGGACGAGGCTGATCTTGAAACTCACGGAGCTTGGACGGCAGGCGATCAAGGATTTTTGAGTAAAGATCCCGATTGGCTGGACGCATACAAAGACAGGGTTGTAAGAATGCTCGAAACTAACAAGAACGAACCGTGTATTTTTATTTGGTCGGTTGGCAACGAGTGCGGTACGGGCGAAAACCTTTATGAATGTGTAAGAATTTGTAATGAGTTTGACCCGACAAAGCCTTGCACGATTACTCAGGACAAGGACGGTGCTCATTCTGCTTTTAGACTGATAGGCTACTACCCTATGTCGAGAATTGCCGAATATCCCGACGACGGACGCGCGCCCGTTATTGCTATAGAGTACGCGCACGCAATGGGTAACAGTAGCGGAACGCTGAAAGATTATTGGGATTATAACTACACTCACGAGCATTTTATAGGCGGATTTGTTTGGGAATTTAAGAGTCACGGTTTTTATGCAAAAGACGAAAACGGCAAGCTTTATACAAAGATGGGCGGAGATTTTATCAATAATAAATACCATTGGTCCAACTTCTGCTTAGACGGTTACACAATGGTGGACGGCACTCCCAAGCATACTTGGTACGAGCTTGGAAACGTATCGTTTTGCGCATACGTATGCTACAAAAACGGTAAAATCAGCATAAAAAACACCAACGATTTTCGCTCACTTTCCTACCTTAAAGCGAGCTATGAAATAGTTGAAGATTACACAGTGCTAAGAAGCGGTGAGCTTAAAATCCCCGAGGTTTTACCCCACAAATGGTTTGACGCGGATATTGACACGAACGTACAAAATCCCAAACCGGGCAAAGACTACTACGTTAACGTCCGCTTTTATGAAAACGGCAAAGAGGTTTGCTTAAAACAGATAAAGCTTGACGCAACCTCGCCAAAGGAAAAGTACGTTTCCACTCCGTTCTCTTACTGCGCAAGCGTTAAAAACAAAGTTCTTACAGTACAGGGCAACAACTTTACCGTCAAGTTTGACAAAGGGTATATTTGCTATTACGAAAAGGACGGCGTAACCGTTATTGACAAACCGCTTTCCCTCAACTTGTACAGAGCTCCCATTGATAACGACGGCATTACCAATTTTTCGATATGGGCGCTACGCCATATTCAAAAGTGGAACGAGTCGCTTATTAAGCATTTTAAGTTCCACCTTTCCGACGTTTCGACAAGCGAAAAGGCAGATAAATTCACACTTATTTGCAACGGCAAATTTGAAGCCGAAACTTTTTATAAAGGCTTTGCGTGCAGTTTAGTATACGAGATTTTCACCGACGGAATTATCCACGTAAGCGTGAAAGCCGAGCCGTTCGGCGAGCTTCCGTCCGCTCTTCCAAGATTCGGTTTTTGTATTCCCTTGCCCTGCGACTACAGAAACGTTACTTGGTTTGGACGAGGCAAGCGCGAAAGCTACAGCGATAGTATTGCAAACGCGCCCGTAGGTCTATATAACGCTGATATTGAAGACACTTACACCGTTTTTGACGTTCCGCAAGAAAGCGGTAACCACGAAAACGCGCAGTTTGTTACGCTTGATAACGGAAAGAATAGTTTCTCAATCTCCGCGCAAGGCAATATGAGCTTTTCGTATCACGACTTTACTCTTGACACCTTAGAAAAAGCAAGACACCGAAACGAACTTGTAAAGGACGGCAACAACAACTATTTGTACGTTGACTACAAAATGAGGGGCTTGGGCGGAAAATCGTGCGGTCCCGACCCCGAGGAGCAATACGAATTCCATCCACATTCTTTCCTCTTCTCCTTCGTTATCTCCGCCTCAGATAAAGAGGGCGCGTACGAGCTTTGCAGAAAGGATTTTGGAAAACAGACGAAAGCTTTGTCGGATACCTTTGTATACGTTGTACCCTCTCAACCAAGAGAGCTTGTAGACTGCAAGATTGAAGAGGGCGACGAGTAGAAGTTTGTTTTCGATTGTAAAATTGATGAGGGCGAGCTGTAGGGAAAGTTTTTTCAATTGCAAGATTGATAAGGGCGAGCTGTAAGGAAAGTTTTTTCAATTGCAAGATTGATGGGAGCGAGCTGTAGAAGTTAGTTTTCAATTGCAAGATTGATGGGTGCGAGCTGTAGAAGTTAGTTTTCAATTATATATACTTTCTCAATATAAAAAACTACCGTATAGAATTTTCTACACGGTAGTTTTATTTTTTTTAAGATTATTAACAGCAGAAGCCGTAAATGCATCCGAAAAGCGCTACTGCAAAGAACAAGCCGGCTATTACGGTATTTACGATTGCGCTCTTGTACTCGGGGGATTTGTGGTTGATCTTCTTGTTGAGAAGCACAAGCACGTGACGAAGTGTTGCAAGCGCAAAAGCGAGAGCTACCACACCCAAAGTTACCGACATAAATATTCTTGCAAACTCTACCTGCTCGGTAAAGAAAAGCGATACGATAAGCGCAATAAGACCGATGAAAAGTAAAATCTCGGAAATTTGCTTAAGACCGAAGCCTTCAAAATATCTTGCTATAAAATTCTTCTTTTTTGCCATGATTATATCCTCTTATTATTAAAAAACAATTAATGCTTTTGATATTTTACTACAAAATTTGTAAAAAGTCAATCAATATTAGCGATATCTTTAAGATAGTTGCTAATATCAAACGTATCTTTTCCGCTTTCTCTGGCTATTACGTCTAAAACAGACATAAAATATGACGGAAGCGGTGCCGTAAATTCCTGATATTCTCCGCTCTTAGGATGAACGAACCCAAGCAAAAACGAGTGAAGAAGCTGACCTTGCAGGTTAAATCTTTGCTTTTTATATCCGTATGCCAAGTCGCCCACCACCGGATGAAGCAGGTATTTTGCATGCACTCTTATCTGGTGCGTTCTGCCCGTGTGGATACGGAACGCCACAAGACAGTTGTCCTTGTATCTTTGTATAACCTTATACGTGGTAATTGCTTCTCTTCCGTCGGGAGTTATCGCCATGGTTTTGCGGTCTTTGGGGTTTCTTCCTATCTTAGTTACAACCTTTCCGCTATCCTCTTTTATATTTCCCTCCAAAAGCGCCAGATATACCTTTTTTACACTGCGTTGCTCTATCTGCGCAGACAACGAAACGTGCGCGGTATCGTTTTTTGCAACCACCATAATGCCCGAGGTGTCCTTGTCAAGTCTGTGAACGATGCCCGGTCTAATCTCTCCGTTTATACCGGAAAGCGAGTCTAAGTGGAACATAAGTCCGTTAACGAGCGTATTATCGTAGTTACCTGCCGAAGGGTGCACGGTAAGACCTTGCTGTTTGTTGATTATAGCAATATCAGAATCGTTGTAAATAATATCAAGCGGTATATCCTTTTTTTCTACGGTTTCGACAAGCTCGGGTTCTTCGTACGATACAACGTTACCCGTCTTTAGTTTTTGACCGCTTTTGGTAACCGCTTTTCCGTTTACGAAAACCAAGCCGTTGTCAACAAGGTGTCCGATATTGGATCGGGTCTTCCCCGTCAGCGCGCTCAGTACGACGTCTATTCTTTCGCCGTTATATTCCTGTGTTATTTCAAACTGTTCTTTCATGCTTGCTCTCCGTTTTGTACGGAAATATCTGATACGTTATCGACTTTTTCGGTAATTTCTACGTTATCGTCATTATTTTGAGAAGCTAACTCTGCTTGCTTTTCTTCGCTTTGCTCTGTTGTTTGATCTGCATTTACAGAGGATTCTTCCTGTTTTTGATCCGCAAGCTCCTTACTATCCTTGCCTTCCATAAACAGCATATAAACGACAAATGCTATTGCGCCGACCACAAGGCACGCATCCGCAATATTAAACACGGCAAAGCTCGTGCCAAGATATGGAATCTCAAGTCCGAAATATACAATTCGGATAAAGTCCCTTACCATAGAAAACGCAATTCTGTCATAAAGGTTGCCAAGCGCGCCACCGATAATCAGAGCGAAACAAACACGCGCGAAAAGCCGTCTAAAGCGAAGCTTGTACAAAATAAAACCAAAGATGAGAACCGAAATAATCGTGGTGATAATAAACACCGTCATTACTCCGTCCTGTCCTATCAGTCCGCCCAGTCCAAAATCGAACGAGAATGCGGCTGCCTTGTTGTAGGTAAAATAGAACTCCAAGAAATTGGGAATGAGGACGATTGTTTCCCCCTCTTTCATGGTGGACTGAATTATACCTTTTGAAATAAGGTCGACTGCAAGGGCGATTACTATTATTATATACTCGGTTTTGGCTTGCTTAAGATATTCCCATACACCTTTACCGAGCTTTTTTATAAAATTGAGGAACTTATTACTTTTATCCATTATTATCTTCGCCTTCGGGTATTATTACTTTTACTGACGGGGGCACTGCAAGAAATACCGCGGTTGATATCTTTTTGATAAGTCCGTCCATAGCGTAAATTGCACCTGCCACAAAATCAATTATTCGCTGAGCGACGTCAGCGTCCGTTTCGTCCATTTTAAGTATAATAGGCTCGTTGGTCTTAAGACAGTTTATGATTGCCTGGGCTTCCTTTTCGACCTGAGGCTCGTACACCATAACGTTCTTGAACGAAATAACTTTTTTCTTTTCTTCCACTCTTTCTTCACGAACGGCTGTATCTGTCTGAGGAGCATTGTTTGTAAGCGAAGGGGAAGGGGCTGTATTAACGTTGCTGTTTACGATATTGTTGGGGCGGGGAGTAAAGGTGTCCTCTCTTCCGTTCAAGCCGTTTGCATTATTGTTTGCTACGGTAAACTCTCTGAGCTTTTTTGAATACTGCCCGTTCTCGTCGTGCGTATCCTCGTAAAAGTCGTAAGTTTCCTCTCCAAACGTTCTGTTAAATCCGTATTTTTCGTCAAAACTACCCATTTTCTACCTCTTTGTATAATCTCTTGCACCAAACAGCGCCGTACCCAATCTTATTTCGGTTGCGCCGTTTTTAAGTGCGGTTATATAGTCGTTACTCATTCCCATAGAAAGCACGGAAAGTGAGTATTTGTCCTTAAATCTATCATACGTATGCTTGATTTTTGCATACAGGCTCTCTTCCGCTCCAATGGGGAACACACTCATAATACCCACAAGCTCCAAGTTTTCCTTAGCACTTACGTACGCGAGCATTTCCTCCACGTTGTCGCAATTCACTCCGCCTTTGCTCTCTTCCGCTCCTGCGTTAATCTCGACAAGAACACGCATTTTTATACCGTGTTTTTTTGCCTGCCTGTCTATCTCGTCTGCAAGCGACGGTCTATCCACCGATTCTATGAGCGAAACTTTGTCGATGATATACTTGACCTTATTAGTCTGAAGCTGACCGATAAAGTGCCAATTTATGCGCTTGTCCACTTCGTCGTATTTATCGAGAAGCTCTTGCACCTTGTTTTCTCCCACGGTATAGAGAGAATAGGACGGAAGCGTGTTTATTGTTTCCGCGCTACGCGTTTTGCTTGCGCACACTATTGTAACGCTGTCCGCCGTTTTGTATTTTTTTACGTTTTCCTGTATTTCGTTAATTCTTGCTTGCATTATTTTTCACCGTCTTTATAATACTGTCCACGTACTGTCCTGCAACGTCCACACCAAGGCTTTCGATGCCCTTGAAGTATGCGTTGGAATTAGCTTCTACAAAATATGATTTTCCATTGTCTTTAATAAAATCCACCGAGCCGAACGACAAGTTAAGACGCTTTGCAACCTCGAGCGCAAGCTCTTTTTCCTGTTCCGTCGGACTATACAGCTCAATTTTTCCTCCCATTGCGAGGTTAGAGGTAAACGAGGTTGTGTTTATACGCTTGCACGCTCCCACAACCGCTCCGCCCGCAACGTAAAACCTGATATCCGTACCGCGTTCGTCACCAACGTACTTCTGATACTGGTGCGCGGTATGACGGAGCGCGCGTGACTTGTAGATAAGCTCCGCTCTGTTGTTTATGAGATATACCTGCATTCCGAGCGAACCCGTACTTTCCTTTATTATAAGCGGATAACCGAGCTTTTCCACCTCTAAGATAAGCTCGTCGTCTTCGTTGGAACTAACCGGGAAGCACACGGGCGAAAAAACCGTGGGTATAAGACAGTCAAGACCGCAAAGAGCCAAGTAAGTAAGCGTTTTGCTGTCGCATATCCTGATAGTTTCGGACGAATTGAACGTGGGAATACCCATGTTTTCGATAACCCTTGCCGCAACCGCGTCCTTATCCCAAAATATTACGAAGTCGGCGTCCATCGGCCGGACGGAAAGTGACGATACGAGTGGACAGACAGAGTGGGTAAGCGTTACACCTCTGTCTTTTGCGCTTTGTATGAGCCTGCCTGCAAGGTATTTCATTCCCTCGTCAAGGTAGTATCTGTTTGTTATCAAGATTCCTTTCATACTTTACCATATTATATTATACACCATAAAAGCGTACGTTGTAAAGCAAAAATCGTTATTCTCGGAAGTATTTATACGCACTAAAAATCAGATCGCATGCATAATATTTGAGCGCAACTACGCAATTTCCCGAAATTTTAGGAGTGAGCGCGGAAAAAATCGGATGCGCCTCCGTTTTTATTGCAATCTCGTAGCGATTTATCTCCAAAAGAACCGAGTCAACACTTTCTCTTGCGTTGTCAAAATCCTGTGAAAGCATAATAAGCGAGCTTGCGTATCCAAATATTCGGGTATACGCTACGCTTTGTTCGTCTGCCTGATTCTTATCGTAAAAAGAAAGGGTGGGGAGAGAGATTTCGTATACCGTTCCACCGTTTTTTGATGCTATCTTTTGCGCGACGTCCTTATTTAGATACGCAGATGCAATAACGTAATACGTTTCTCCATCCTCAAACACGTAGCCTGCTCCGCACTTTATTCTAACCTCTTCCGCTTGCGTTTGCGCCTCGGTTTGCGTTTTTGTAACGTACGGACAAAAGCAATAGTAGGTTGCGCCTTTTACCGTGTATTTGGGCTTTACGACGAAAAACAAACCGACAATAAGCAATACCGCACACAAAAAAACAAGCACAAGCGGAAAAATTCGTAGCTTTTTGCGGTATTTTCGAGGTTTTGACGGGATAAGAATGGGAAATTCTCCGTAATCGATTGCCTTTTACTCCTTTTTAGTGGTATAATATATATAATACTTATTCGATTGGAGAATTTTTTATGCAGTATCATATCCAAACCACTCCCGTATGGGATGCTTTTAAGAGTAATTGCGATTGCGCTATGTGCGAGCTTGAAAAAAGAATAAACGAACGCCTCATACGTCAGTACACCGACGAGGCGGTTATGATTCCCGAGTTCCGTCAAAGAGTTAACAGGTACGGTTTTTGCTCCACGCACAGCAAAATGCTTTTTAACGGCGGTAACAAGTTGGGCGTTGCTCTTCAAATGATGACGAGAACCGAGGCTTTGGAAAAAAAGCTTCCGTATCTTGACAAGGTTAAAAAAGCAAAGGGTTGCGCTAAGGATCTTGAAAACGAAATTAAAAGCTGTGTTATTTGCCAAAGCCTTGACGACAGCATGGAAAGATATGCGTATACTATAGGACAAATGTACCTCAACGAGCGCGAATTCCCCGATTTGTTTGAAAAGTGTAACGGCTTTTGTATGCCTCACTATCTCCTGCTTTTGCAAAACGCACACAAGGCAGGCAAGGGTGCGGATATGTATTCGATGAGCCTTTCCATCGTACAAAAGCGAGCTTTGGAAAAAGCTTGCAACGAGCTTGAAAAGTTTACGTCCAAGTTTGACTACCGCTCCACCAACAAGTCTTCTTCAGACGGCAACGACGCTCTGCCTAAGGCCATAAACAGACTCAGGGGAAATATACTGGATATACCTAAATAGGCTTTTGGGACTATCCTATTTAGTAAACTGCACGAATAGAATTACACTATCGTTATTTATACACAAGTGACGTATTACGGTGCGTTGGCTTGTTATTGATAGTGGGTGAGCAAATTTTGTTCTTTGTTCCTTTCTTTCTCATAAAAAATATGCACCCCAAAAGTTTGTCTAACTTTTGGGGTGCATTTCACTGACTTGCTCTTTTTTGATATTAAAGTTTGAGGATACCTGATACAGAGGACCTTGCGCTAAAAAGCCAACCGAACAGATCGTCGAGATCGCCCCATAAATTATTCCACATATTTTGTCTGTTTTGCTCAATTGCGATTTGAACTTCTGGCAATAAAAGAATTTCAACCATTATTGCAATACCAAGACAAACTGCCGCAACACCGTTAATAGCTGTTGCCGCTTCGCATCCATACTCAAATCCTGTAATAAACGCACATATTGTCATTGCTACAGTAAATACGGATGTGTAGCCTACTTGCAACACGTATTCTTGCAAACATCCTGTAGTTATTATTATTGCAATTATCAAAGCAAGATTAAATAAAGCAGCTATTATAATTCCAGTATCTTCGATAAGATTTCCGAGCACTTTTGTTAGAGATACCGATAGCATAATATATGCCCCACCGCCTGCAAAAACAACAAACCACTGACCTACTTCCCAGTAGTTTATCTGCAATACAACGGCACACGCTGCAGCCATCATAACTAAGGAGCTTCCGATTTCGAACCACCGTCCTTCACCATCATTTGTGTAGTATATGATTGTTTCTATTATGCCCACAACGTAGACGGACGTGGATAAGCAGTAGGTAAGAACACCGTTTTGCTTTAGGAATATGGCATTAAGGAGTATTAAAACTCCCAGCGACGCATTGACAATCGTACCTAAATAAACACCTTTATCTTCGCCGTTTGCCAGTAGTACTATATGGAGAACTAAATACCAGATGCCTCCACCTATACCAAGCAACCACTGAGCAACTACCCAATCAAAATGCCACCTGAAAATAAGAAACATCAGTGTAATAACTACGGCTATACCAAAACCAACTATAAGCATTATTATTGCGGCTTTAAGCACAGGAGGAATTTGAATATCTGCAAGCTTTTCTTTAAATCTTTTATAAGATTCCTGCTTAATGCGCTTCTTTTCAATTGCGCGTTTTTCCTTCAGGCGTTTTTCCTCTTCCGCGCGCTTTCTTTTTTGCTCCATCTCAAACTCGCGTTCTTGCTGTTTTTCGATAAGCTGTCTGTACTGAATTTGCTTTTTACGTTCTGAGGGAAGATTTGCAAGAAGCTGAGTCGCATCCTTATATCCAAGAGCGCGCTCCAAATACTTTCGTGCCGTTTTATACGTTTCGTCTATTGTCAAATCAGAATTTATAAACTGCAATGCGAGGTTGTAATTCTCTTCCTTTTCTCGCTCGGTCTTTTTTGCAAACTGCTCAGCTCTTATGGATGAGAGCTTCATTATAAGCTCGTCAGCATCCTTATAACCCGATGCTTTTGTCAAGTAGCCTTTTACCAAATCGTACGTTTCATTTGACGTAAGATCGGAACTTATGTACTTTTTAGCCTTTTCGTAATAAAAGTTTTTTGAGATGTTATCAAGCTGAACTTTAAGAGATGCGCTTGCATACTGTACAGCTCTTTTATAGTTGGAGTTGTCCAAAATGCCGTTTTGCATAGCAAGCTCTTCCGCAGAAACCGCCTTGTACGAGCAAAGCAAGCTGATATAGTAAGCCTCGGCACATTCGGAATCCATATTAAGACATGCTTCGGCACATTCTAACGCCTTTGCCCAATTCTTATCCTCAATACACTTTTCCGCTCTGCTGAGCAAGCCCGAAATAACGTTTTTATTGTCGTCGTACCTATCGCTTGGATATACGCTCTGCTGACCCATACCGTAACTGAACTTACCGAACTTTTTGTCTATTATGCCGGTGAGAGTTTCAATAAAGTCCATATCCTTAATGTTAAGAGCCTGAATATCCTGTAATTGAGGAGGTAAATTGTACGCCTCAAAATCCTGTATGCACGGAACGAGAGTTTTACTATCGTCGGTTTTCATAAACTCCAAAAATCTGCTCCACTCGTTACGTACCCAAGGCGCGTTTATGTTTTCTTCGTTAGTGGAAATAACGATCATAATTTTTGCAGTGTTAAGCGCAGAATAGATTATGGGTTCATACTTACTACCTGCCATCTCCTTAAGCGTTACTCGCGCAAAAAACAGCTTATACCCCTTGTTTGTAAGGTTGGAGTATAACTTATGCGCAATGTGAGAATCAGCCGCGCGTCGTTTTATCCCGTTTACCTCTTCTGTTTCTTTGTAGCAAATGAAGATATCGTACGGTTCTTCCTTGTCCGCTATCTCAATTATTTCTTTCTGGATGCGGTCTATCTCTTTTGCTTCGGACTCGTAAATCCTGAGCTCTTCTACGCTTGCTCTTGATATTATGCGCTTGTAGTCGGGGTTGTCGTAAATACTTTCCCTTACCGTTCTGTGACAAGTGGGAAGGCGTTTTTCGCTATCCGTATCGTCTACGTACTCGATTCCGTACTCACACAAAAGCTTACACCAGTACGCCTCGTTATCGTCGGGGTACTGCTGTATGAGCTTTTCGTACTTTTCCTTGGCAATGTCGAACTTGCTGTCAAATCTGTCGGCGTTAGCCTCTGAAAAGAGTTTTGCTTTACGCGGATCTTCATCTTCTGTCTTGGGCAACGTTTGCTCAAGACCACAAAATTCGCAAACGACGGTCGTTTTGCCATTTACGTTTTCAAGCGGTGTTCCGCAACTTTTACA
>JAGAPA010000078.1 GCA_017623455.1 Clostridia bacterium
AAGTCTTGAAATCCGATTGTCAAAACCGCCTAGTTGGGTTCGAATAACAATAGAATTATATCGATCAAATACAAATTACATTGACAATTTTCGCATTTTATGATATACTTTATTTGCGGTATAACCCGCAAATTACCGCAAGGAGCAACCTTGCGCTTTTTATTATAGAGGTTTATTTATGGCTAGAGACTATGACAAGATAACAAAAGAAATAACATTGGTAGGCTTTTTTTCGGAATACTTACCTCCGTGCTTTAAATTGAATAAAAATGTTTTATTTAATACACCTCCTGAAAACTGTGATTTGATTCCTCCGTTATGCTTCTCTATGAGTCGATTTAATGCAACAAATGGTCGTCGAAATATTTTCATCCCAGAAATCGGTTCATATTTAGTATCTTATAATTATATTCGCAGCAATGGCATAATAAAGGAACTTATTACATTTTGTGACAAAAGCGATGTTTCCTTTTCGAATATTTTAGGTCCTGACAACTCAATAATGACACATGAGCAATCTTATAATAATGATTACTCTCCAGTTCGTAGCGAGGATGACTCACCTTCGTTTTACATTCAAAACATATGTAAAAAGTTAATAAAAGCTAGCGGAGCTAATAAAATTCTAAAACTCGACATATCTAATTGCTTTTCTAGTTTTTATGTACATATGATTCCGGCTATATTGCTTGGCTACGAAAAAACGAACGAAGAATATAAAAAGTCTTTGTCAAATGGATCTAGTGTAACTATAGATCCCACCTATTTGAAATATAGAAAATTAGATGACATTTTAAGAAAACAAAACCTCAATCGCACTAATGGTTTGCTTGTTGGAACTCTTTACTCAAAAATTATTATTGAAGGAATACTGTGCAGAATTGATCAAGAATTATTAGCCGAAGGGATCAAATTTTCGAGATATGTTGATGACTATGAGGTTTATATTTTTGACGATCAAGAAGATAAAGTAATAAGCTCGTTTGACAGAGTTCTAAAACGATATGGTTTTGCTTTAAACTCAGAAAAAATTGAAACTGTTGATTATCCGTTCTACGTTACCGAAAATCTACAAAAAATATTTAAAGATTTTTCTTCGACTAAACTAGATACCCCAGCTATTATGAAATTATTCAACACCTTCCTTACAATGGAAAAACAAGGTACTAAGGGAGCAATCAGATTTTTATTAAAATCAATAGAGTGTTCACCTATTGAAACAGACGAAAAAGATTTGTATAAGTCTTATTTGTTAAGCATATTGTCAAACGATAAGCGCTCTCTTGTAAAGGCCTGTTCCCTTTTAATCGGAATGGGTACGAACAAATTAAACGATGCCGACTCAGCACTTCTTTCGACACAAACAAAACAATTCCTCGCAAACAATTATGATCTAGAAGTGATATGGCTTGTATATCTATTAATCAAATGTCAAAAACTTAAAAAGAGTGATGAACTAATTGAATTGATTTGCATTTCGGATAATGAGCTTGCCCAAACAATATTATTGAGAAGCAATATGCTCTATAAGAAAAATCTTTCCATCTTGAAAGAAAAAGCCCAATCGTGGTTACTTCTTTACGAATTGTTTGCCGCAGATATTATTTCTAAAGAAGAATTTTGTGATAAGGCGAATGTAAAGCATAATCTCGATATGTATGAAAAATTCAAAATAAGAGGTATCCATTACTGTTCGTTTGATGTTTCAATAACCTTGTAGTTCAGAAACATAATACTTAACACATACCAAAAAAACGGCTCTGATTTTCTCGGGGCCTTTTTCTTTGTTTATTGCTCCCAAATATTTGGGGAGCGGAAATACATTTTTAAGACCTTGCATACCGCTTGCGGTATATTGCATTAAGCTCGTCGTGTGTGACCGACGAGTAGCAAACAAACTACGAAAAGGCCTTGACAAAGGTCTGATTCTAAGTTACAATACGACACCGGCGGAAGAAGAAAAGCCCTTGAGGTGGGAGTTTGCTTCCCTGCTCTCAAAGGCTTTCGACCAGATGGCTTGACCACGCGGTTTGGGTTCTGTATGACCACATATTTCGGTCGGCTGCTTTCGGGCTGACCACATCGTGTTTTGTTCTTCTGCTTTTCTTCTTGCGGATGCTACCGCCATCCTGATGGTTTGACCGATTTTTGGGTGACCACATTTTCGTTTTCGAGGTGTGAGTTTTGACCACATTCTTGACCATAGTGCGGAGTGGACTACATGGAAATAATAGTACACGAGAGCGCAAAAACGTACACTTTGGTTGACAAAATAGCACAAAAAAGCACTATTTAGCACTAGAAAAACAAAAATCGGTCTTGGGGTGGTAGAAGCCGCAAGACATATGATTCCAGCCATTCCTTAAATGGGTCATAATATTCCACCATCCCCACTTGGGCTGAAATCATATCTTCTTTTGGCGGTATGCTCACCAACATATGGACATGATCTATGCATGTATGAGCTTCTATTATCTCTACCCCTTTTCTATCGCATAACTCTCTTAATATTTTTCCTATTTCTGTTCGTAATGCTCCAAATTTATTTTTCTATGATATTTTGGGGTAAACACGATATGGCATTGACATTTTCACATCGGAGTTGTTTTGTACACTAATTAATGCTGTAGCTAAAGCCTTTAAATTTACCCACTGGTACAGCCGGTGGGTTTTATTTCTTATAAAACAAACACCGAGGGGTGCTCGGTGTTTGTTTTTATGTGCAACGTATCTGACTTATCGTGTACAAACCGTTCGCTTCCCTGTTAGAGCAGGGGCGGGGTTTATAGAGTGTCGGCAAGGTCGAGGATAAGACGTTCGGTCTTTTCCCAGCCAAGGCAGGGGTCGGTAATGGATTTGCCGTATATGCCTTCACCTATCTTTTGCGCGCCGTCTTCAATATAGCTTTCGATCATAAGACCCTTAAGCATCTTTTTGATATCGGCGTTGTGACGGGTGGAGTGCAAAACTTCTTTTGCTATTCTTATCTGTTCGAGGTACTTTTTACCCGAATTGGAATGGTTCGTATCGATAACGATTGCAGGGTTCTGCAAACCGCTCTTTTCGTACGTTTCGCAAAGGTGTAAAATATCCTCGTAGTGGTAGTTGGGGATAGCCTGACCGTGCTTGTTAACGTAACCGCGAAGAATTGCATGAGCATAAGGATTTCCCTCGGAATGAACTTCCCAACCTCTATAAATAAAGGTATGCTTATGCTGAGCGGCAGTAATTGAATTCATCATAACCGAAATGTCTCCGGACGTAGGATTCTTCATACCGACGGGAATATCTATACCGCTGGAAACGAGGCGGTGTTGCTGATTTTCCACGGAGCGCGCGCCGATTGCAACGTAGCCCAGAATATCCGAAAGGTATCTGTAATTTTCGGGATAGAGCATTTCGTCTGCGCAAGAAAAGCCCGTTTCGTTGAGCGCTCTCATATGAAGCTCACGGATAGCAACGATGCCCTTATACATATCGGGATTTTCGTTGGGGTTGGGCTGATGAACCATACCCTTATATCCGTCGCCAGTGGTACGAGGCTTATTTGTATAAATTCGGGGAATAATGAAAATCTTGTCTTCTACCTTATCCTGAACCTTTCTAAGGCGCGAGATATAATCTATTACGCTATCCTCGTTATCCGCAGAACACGGACCTATTACGAGAATTAGTCTATCGTCTTTTCCCGAAAAAATTGCCTTAGCCTGCTCCGCTCTTTTTGCAACGATTTGCTCTCCGTATGCAGAAAGCGGATATCTTTCTTTTACTTCCATAGGAATAGGAAGCTTTCTTTCAAATGTCATACCCATAACGTCTTTCTTCCTTTTAATAAAAATTAATACCTAAAATTTTACTACTTTGACTTTAACTTGTCAATAATATAACAGTTTTTACGTTAACTTTTTTTGTTTTTTGCCGTATTTTTTCACTACGCTGTATAAAACAACCGCAAAAAGGCAAAATTATAAGTATTATTAGGCTATGTCACAACAAATGGTTGATAAATATTATTATGTTTTG
The DNA here is from genome assembly GCA_017623455.1 of Clostridia bacterium. Classification (GTDB taxonomy): domain Bacteria; phylum Bacillota; class Clostridia; order Christensenellales; family Pumilibacteraceae; genus RUG12826. Next base: position 4,024 of record JAGAPA010000078.1, read on the forward strand.
ACGAGAAAAACACAAGAAAGACAAGTGTTCTTGTAAGGGCGCATACTTGCAAAGTCTGTAACTGAACAAAACACGCTGTATTTCGTAGTGGCTTTTCCGTCAAATATCAACCTACTGTTGCGACTGAGCCAATTTAGAAGGAGAAAACAATATGCAAAAAATTAACCCCTTTAACGAAGCAAATGCCATTCCCGTTGAGAAAAGTTACGAGCCGTACGCCAAGATAGGCACGTATTCTTACAACAAAGAAACTGCCTCGCCTTACACCAAAACACGAGTAATACTTATGAACGGCACGGAGTTTGAAGCGAACTGGTTTATGCACAACTTTTCCAGACACTGTACGAACAACGACATAAGGCGCGAGCTTGCAATGATACGCAGACGCGAACAACAGCAGCAAAAGATAATATCCTCGCTAAAGCCACTTGACGAGAGTATTCTTGAAACTACCATAAGCTACGAACAGCTCGCAGTAGATCTTACCGCAATTCTTGCCAAGCACGTGTCCGACACCACGGTAAAGGACGCGTTGTGCTTTGCTCTGCTTGAAGACTTTGACCACTTGTACAGATTTTCCAACCTGCTTAAAATGGAGCAGGGTATTGACGCTAAGAACATCGTTAAGGAATACACTGAGATTATGCCCGGCCGTCCCACGATATCCGAGCCTCGCCATCCCGTAGACGAGATAAAGAAGTGGATTTGCTCGCACCTTGCCGACCCTTATACCCGTCTTACGGTAAACATTATAACGGGCGCGGAACAGCAAACGATGAACTATTATATGAACGTTGGTAACATTTACCCCACACCGCTTGGCAGAAAACTGTACACGGAGATCGCAATGATAGAAGAACAGCACGTAACGCAGTACGGCTCGCTTATCGATACGACCTGCTCTATGCTTGAGTGCTGGCTGATGCACGAATACACCGAATGTTATCTGTACTACTCGTGTTATACCGACGAAACGGACGAGAACATCAAAGAGATTTGGCACAGACTGTATCTGGAAGAATGTGGACACCTTCAAAAGGTTGCAGAGCTTTTGTACAAGTACGAAGGCAAGCCGTGGCAAGCGGTGTTCAGAGAAGGCGGTGATTTCCCTCAGCTTTTGCTCTTTAACGAAAATATTGCGTTCGTGCGCGACGTTCTTGCAAAAACCGTCAACATAACCGCGCAAGGCGAGGGCTATACCGACGTTTGCTCGCTCCCCTCTTCCTCTCGCTTTTATAAGTACAACTCTACGGTAACGCGCCCCGACAGCAAGATTGCAAGCCACGTGGTTATTGATAAATTCATCTCAAAGTACGGTATGGACTACCGTTACGAAACAGACAAAAACCCCATAAAAGAACTATCCGACCGCAAAACGGATAACGTAACGGTAGGCAGAAAATGCAAGTAGTTTTTTCTGCTCCGACATTCTAAATACACTCATAAAAAAATCGCATTCTCAATAATTTTGAGAGTGCATTTTTAAAAGTTGACCGATTTTACATATTTTTTAGGTTTTTTTTGATTAAAATTGCATATCACTTTTTTTGTGGGCGTGCTATAATATTATAGTAACGATAAAAATTTAACGAGGTAAAAAATGGAAGAACTTTCAAAGTCCACAAAACGCAGTAACGTTGCTTATATAATAGAGGCAATGCTCGAATACTTCATAGCGCTTGCAGTAAGCGGAACGTACCTTACGCACGTAATGACCTACATCGAAATTCCGTCTTCCGTTCAGGGCGTTATTAACTCTATTATATCCTTAGGTTGCGGATTCCAATTTCTTTCAATCGTTTGCCCCATTAAAAAAGCCGTTAAGCGCACGATAATTATCCTACATTCGATAAGCCAAATCCTATTCTCGTTCGTATTCTTCGTACCCCTTTTCAGTTTTCCGTTCGAGGTAAGAGTGAGCGCGTTTATTCTCTCGCTTGGTCCTGCATATATTATCCACAACTACATCAACGCACCCAAGATCGCCTGGTGTATGTCACACGTTAACGACTCGGTGAGAGGTAAGTTTACCGCAAACAAGGAAATCGTATCGCTACTCGGCGGAATGGCATTCTCCTTCTCCTTAGGCGCGCTGATAGACTTTCTGGAAGCAGGAAAAATGATTGAGATTGCTTTTACTATAATTGGCGGACTAATCGTTTTGATATGCATCGGACACACGATCTCCTTAATTTTTGTGGATGAAAAAGCGAATATAAACGAAGACAAGCCAAAAGTTTCGCTTATAAGCTTGCTTAAAAACAAACAGCTGATGAAGGTTATTCCCATTTTTATTGTGTGGGATATAGCGCACTACGTAACCATTTCCTTTGCCGCGGCATACCAGAACAACACTCTCGGCTTTACTCCTCTTGCAATGACGCTTATTTCGGTGGGCGGAAGCCTTGTAAGAATTTTGTTCTCCAGACCGCTTGGCAAGTTTGCCGATAAATATTCTTTCATAAAAATGCTTACCGTATGTTTTATCTCTCATACTCTCGGCTTTATAACGATAATATTTACCGTACCGATTATCGGCTATCCCGCATATATTTTGTATTCGGTATTCTCTCAGATCGGAAACGTGGGCATTGCAAGCAGTCAAATAAATCTAATCTACGACTACGTTCAGCCTCACGAACGCTCGGGCGCGTTTGCTTTCTCCAGAATGTTTTCGGGCTTTGCCGGATTTTTTGCAACGCTCGCCGTATCGCCTTTGTACGACCTAATCGGCGACAGCGGTCTAAGTATTGGTGGCGGTTTCGTTTTATATCCACTTCCGGTAATGGGCGCAATATCCGCAGTTATTATGATAGCTTTACTTATTTATATCTACTTCGGATTTTTGAAAAAGAAGAAAAAAGCGCCTGAAGCAACCGCAGAAAATTCTGACAACAACGCCTAAAATTTACCGCAAAACTTACATACGTATATCAAAAAACCGTAACTTACCACAATTTTAGCAAGTTACGGTTTTTATTTTATTCGCTTGTTTTTCTGTACTCGCCCGGAGTCATTCCCACTCTGCTTTTAAATATTCTGCAAAAATAAGACGAACTTTCAAAATTCAGCATTTGAGATATATTTTCTATGGATAAGTCCGAGTTTGTAAGCATACTTTTTGCGTACTCTATCTTTAGGTCAATGCGATACTGCACGGGGCTTTTTTTCGCATACTCCCTAAAAAGCCGTCTAAAGTGCGCGCTACTTACGTTGCACTCAGATGCAACTTCTTCTATTGACACGTTTTCGTACACGTTACGCTCCAGCATTTGTATTCCTTTTCGTATGGACGAATATTTGTCCTCATTTGTGTTGTTTTCGTTTTTGCAAAGCATAACTATCAGTTCGTACAGTTTGCTTTTGAGCATAATGGGCGAAGTAGACGGTGCCTCGTATAGCGACACAATCTTTTCGATAAGTTCCATCTCTTCAAAGTTTGCCTTTCCTAAAAGCAAAATAGGAGAAGAAACAAAAACATCTTCGTCGGTTTTCATATTAAACTCTATCAAAATAGCGTCGTCCTCACTTGTTGTACAATCTATGTTAAACACGGTATACTTGCTACCCTTTGGCAAAAACACCACGCTCTTTTTTTGCGCGTCAATAATGTTTCCACTCTCGTCCACATATCGTCCTACGCAATTTTTAAGATATATAACGCCGTTAATTCTGCGCGGTTTATTCATCGAAAACGACGTGCCTTTAGTCCATTTTTGTCGCATCGCAAAAATATCGCATAAGTTAAAGTCCGTTTTATACAATTCACTAAAGATTTCAATATTACTCATTTTTGATTTTCTCCACAAAATTTGCGATAAAAGCATTGTATCACAGTTTTTACATCTTGTCAACAATGTTCGAAAAGTGCTATAATTTGAGCGAATATTGTACTGACTTTACCACCTTTTGAGTGTATAATAGGCTTATAAATGGAGGTAATTATGTTTCATATCGAATACGACTTAACTAACGGCGGAGTTAAAAGCATTGTTTGTGGAAAAGACGATAAAAAAATGAACTGGGTAGAAGGCGACGCTACCTTTGGAACAATCAGAAAATCCACCTTTATTTCCACTAAAAAAACTGAAAACGGCATTATTGCGATTTATCAGACACGACACTTTGACGTTAAAGTTACGCGCAAACTTGTGGGCGAAAAATACGTGGAAACTTACGAGCTTACTAACAGACTTGACTCCGACGTTTTTATCAGACGCGGAGATTTTGGAATTTACGCCACCTTTAACGATAGTTACGAAAACACCAAGATTTGTATGAGCCAGCGTTGTCACGCTCATATTTGGTGCGGAAGAAATTCATCGTACGTCAGATGCGTTAAAATGGGCGGATTTGAGTACGGGCTTGGTCTTGTACTTACAAAGGGAAGTTTAGACTGTTATAGCGTAGAGCGTGATCTTTCCAAGTGGAGCGACGATAGGGGCGACTTTATTTTACATCCTACTCCCCTACATCTACTTCCGCACGAAAAGACAGTATTGGAATGGGAATTATTTTGGTTTAAGGAAAACGAATTTGACAAAGCCATAAAAAACTATCCTAACTATATCAATGTAGAAGCGGAAAACTTTACCGTGTTTGACTACGAAAAAATTAAGTTTTCTATTGACAAGCCAAACGCTCAAATTTTCTTAAACGGCAATCTCATTCCCTCGTCAAAGGTTGGAAACAAAACGCTGGTTGAGTATACCCCAACCACTCTTGGCGAACATATTTTTACGATACGTGTGGGCGAAAACGAAACAAAAGCCGAGTTTTTCGTGCAAATTCTCTTCCGCGAACTTTTGAAAAAACGTGTGGAATTTATCGTAAACAATCAGCAATTCCACTGCCCTGAAAGCCCACTCGACGGAGCGTATTTGGTGTATGATAACCAAGATAAGAGTATGCATTTCGACGAGTTAGACGGTGATTTGAACGCGTCACGCGAGAGACTTATGATGGGACTTTTGGTTGTAAAATACTTGCAATACTATCCCGAAGACAAGAAGATTTACGACAGTTTAATGAAGTATTATAAGTTCGTATCCCGCGAATTTTACTGCGAAGAAACCGGCGAGGTTTACAACGCTATTGGTAGAAATCCTGCTTTTAAGAGATTGTATAACGCACCCTGGATGTCGGTGTTTGTAATGGAAATGTACAAACTTACAAAAGATAAAAAGTATCTTAAAAATATGTTTAAGTTGCTTTCCGTTTACTACACGATTGGCGGAGAAAACTTCTATCCTAACGGTCTTTCGGTATTTGAAACCGTTGACGTACTAAAACAGGCAGACATGAATGAAGAGGCGGAAAAGCTTACTAAGATGTATAATCTTCATGCAAGCAACATAATAAGCACAGGCATTTACTACCCCGAACACGAGGTTAAGTACGAACAGTCCATCGTTACCCCTGCCGTCAATATTTTAGCTCAGACTTATCTTATTTCTCAAAACCCCGACATTATTCCTGCGTGTAGATCTCAACTTGATATTTTGGAAAAGTTCAACAACACCGCGCCATCGCACCACTTATACGAAATGGCAATTAGGCATTGGGACGGTAAATACTTTGGCAAGCGCCAGATATTCGGCGATACCTTCCCTCACCCTGCGTCCGTGCATACGCTTAACGCATACCTTCACTACTACTGGATAACCGGCGACGAAAGTTATAAAAAGCGCGCGTATAAGGGAGCAAGAAACCTGCTTTCGCTCTACCATCCCGACGGCTCGGCATCCAACTGCTACGTCTACCCATTCTCGGTAAACGGTGTAAAATGCGAATACTACGACGAATACGCCAACGACCAAGACGGTGCTATGTACTATCTCGTTAAATTCTACCGTTTGCACGAAATTGACGGCTGATCAAAAACGCAACCTGAACAAGCAAAAAAAGGAAGAACATAACACCCTTCCTTTTTAAGTAAAGAAAGGATTCCGCTATCGGAAATCCTTTCTTTTTTATAGGGGGATATATGAAAATTAATGCTTCTTAAATACGAACATTACGGCGCACAAGCCTGCAATAAGTGCAAGTACGTCCATAGCACGCGCTCCGCATCCACCTGTTGACGCAGGCTTTTGAGGTTCTTTTTCAAACACCGCTACAACCTCAATATTACCGTCGGCTACAAACGTATATTCTGCGTTTTCGCTTACCGTTTCGCCGTTTACTGTCCAGTGTTTGAACACTTTTCCCTCATACGTACCTGCGATAACCGTAACGGAAGTGCCTTTTTCAACTGTTGCGCTCTCTTCTCCGTTCACCGTTCCGTTCTCAACCGAAACGTATGCGGAAAGGCTGTACCAGTATACTACGTTTCTCTGCTCGGTATGTGTAGGATCGTTTTCACACTCCCAGATCTCGTAGCCGTTCTTCTTTTCGCTCCAATTGGGTGCTACGGTTTCTTTGTAAACGTAAGAGTGTTTAAGAATACTTCCGCTTGTAAAGGTATCTTCTTCGTGTGCTTCACCACACTTTGTGCAAGACGCTTTGTAGATAGCAGGAGCAGTACAGGTTGCACCGCTTACAAGATACTTATCGTCCACAACGTTCTGATAGTTATGTCCTGCAACCGCGCCAAACTTAAACATTTCGGTTTCGCTTACCGCTCCGCAGTCTGCACAAGACTTGTAGTATACGGCTTGCTCGGTACAGGTTGCGCTACTTACTCTGTTTTCGGTTTTTACGATCTCCTGGAAGTTATGCTCAATGGGCTCGCCGTGCTCGAAAAGTTCTCCACCTTTTGCTCCGCAAATAGAACAGCTCTTATAATACTTTGCAGGGGATTTGCAGGTTGCTCCGCTATAGAAATACTCGTCGGCTACCTTTTCGATAAGCTCGTGACCAAGCTCTCCGCTCTTATCCTCAAACGTTGCGTCCGCGTGTGCTTCTCCGCACTCAACGCAAGACTGCTTGTATACGGGATACGAATCGCAATCACCCTCGCTTACAAGATACTTTTCGTCTATAATATTTGCGTAAATATGTCCGTAACCTTCTGCGTGGTCAAGATACGTTATCGCATCGGTATACTTAGCCCCATCTGAAAGCGTCTTTGCATCCGCATCCGAATAAACCTCTATTTGAGATACGGAAACAAAATTCGCACTACCTCCACTCTTGCCGTAAATACGGATTGCATCGCCCGAAACTTCCTCAAACTTGAAGGTGAAAATCTCGGTCGGTATTTTAGTATCATTGGGCACGTATCCGGGATTATTGGTCAAAACTACTTCGTTCCACTGACCATTTTGTCTTACCTGAATTACGGGAACTTCGGCAAAATATCCACCGTCACCAAAGATTCCGCCCTCTTGAAAAACGAGTTTTTCAAACGTCATTTCGTCTGCAAACTCATAACCCATCCAAAAGTTATTAGGGCCTGCACCGGTATACGAATCGTATACGTTTACACCTAAACTATTATATCCGCCAACGTTTCCCGTGGGCTGAAGGATTCCGCTTTTAATAACGTTAAGATCCTTTGCTCCGCCACCCGTGGGATGAAGAACGGACGTGATAACCTTTCCGCCCTGAGCAAGGTTTATCGTTTGAATTGCCTTTGCGCCCACGTCCACCTTAATATAATCGAGTGCAACCCACTTATCCTCGCTTACTACGGTGATTACGAGCGTGTGCTTTTTGTTGCCAAGTCCTTTAAGCGAGCAAATTTGTGCTTTGTACGTATCTTGCGCGCTTGTAAGCGAAAAATTACCTTTATCCTCTCCGTCTATCTTTACGTTAATCTCGCCACAATCAGCGCCCACGAAGCCGTAGATATCAAGAATATCGCCTGCAAACTCATAAGTAAGCGTGCTGTCCTTGTCAAACGCGCCTACGTGGTTTATGAGCATTACGTTGTCGTCTTCAACCGTCACAAATCCATTCTGCACAAATCCGTCGTTGTCGGTTTGTACGGTTATTATATACTGCGAGGATTTTTCTTCTGCTTTTGCAATCGTTGTGGGAACGACGAAAGGAAGAAGAACGAATGCAAGCGTAAGCGCAAGCGCAATTATTAACTTTTTGATTTTCATATTCTTTTTCCTCCTTTACTTTGCGTACACTTCAAGTTCTGCGCAAGAAATCAATTTTTGCGGTCCGCCTGCAGTTCCTATAAGTCTTATTGCAGTTCCGGTTGTGGGAGTTTTGAGCGTGATAGTGAACTTTTCGCCAAACCCTCCAAAACTTCCTATCTGGTTTGCATTAGGATATGCCTTACTGAAAGTGGTTGCTACCTCTTGCCACGTGCCGTCCACCTTTACTTCCACTCTTATCGTGCCGTTTGCAAACCATCCACCGCCTGCCCAATGTCCGCCTTCTTGGAACATAAGGCTCGTGAACGTCTTTTCCTCGCTAAACTCGTATCCGATATAATCTTCGTAATCTTTGGGAATGAGTGCGCCGTTTGAATCAAATCCAAGGAAGGTGTCGTACTGCTGTTTAAGGTCGCTAAAGTTGGTAAAGTATGCTCCGTCTTTTATTATACTAATGTCCTTATTTCCACCACTTGCAGCGCCCGGAGTCATAACGGAAGCAATAATCGTTACACCCTCTTCTCTTGCGATATTAACCTTTGTGGGATTGAGTTCTTTCCACTCTTCTTCGCTACACTCAAGTCTTATAAAGTCGAATACGTGTTGCGCATTATCGGACATCGTAACGATTTTTAAGGTGTGCTTAGTATTTTCGAGTCCTCTGATTTTTGCAATGGTCTGACCGAACACGGACTTTACTATACCCGATTTTCCTGCGGCAGGATCGCATCTTAGGCTCTTAATGCCATACGATACTCCGTCCACGAAAATCTCTGCGCTACCGCCCGTTTGACAAAGCATTGCGGTAACCTCTACGCTCGTTCCTTCAAACTCATACTCCAAATACGCACCCTTTTCTCTTGCGGTATATCCGATACTATTCTTAAGTCCCTTGATATAAACCTTGCTAAAGCCTTCGCTTGTGAAGGTGTTGTCTATCGCAACTTCCTTAAGGTACGGACGTGCGGTATACTCTTTGGGAGTATAAGCCTTATCTATTACGTTGTACTCGGTATCACTCACGCTACCGCCGTTTGCAAGAATAACCTCTTCCGCTTGTACCATTATTCTATCGGTAATCTCGGGGAAGGTGGATGACGTAAGACCGGGACGACGGGAATTGAAGTATCCCATACCCGATTTTTCTTTCATTTCCGCATTAAGTCCGCTATAACCGTTGGTAATGCCCAGAACTGTAAGAGCGGTTGCCGCGTCGCAGTCGTTATCCCAGCCTGCAAGCACGGAAATTCTACCCGTTTCCACCTCGTCGCCGTCGCCAAAGAGCAACGCCATAATGGTTACGGCAAAGTTAGTTCTTGCATCTACCGTGTTACCGTTGTAAATCTTGTTCTTTATTGCAAGTCTTGTTTCTCTCCAAGCCTCTTTGTCGGTTGCGTACTTATCCTTTACCTTTTCGTACTCAGCACGCACGAAGTTAACGTCGTCAACCGTTTGTTGAGCCTCGCCGTTGGAGTAGTACAAAATCTTTTCGTTGACCTCGTCCAAAATCTTGTTGATATCGCTCTCCACGAACGCGTACGAACACATCATTGCGTAGTAGCAAGCGTTTTCTACGGCAACTCCGTCACCAACGGACTTAAGCCACCACTTAGTTCTGGTGTACGTATCTTCGAGCATTGCAGGAGCAATCATTCCGAATATCTCACACTCAATCTGCGCGTCTATTGCGTGCCAACTTCCGTTATACTTCTTGCTTCCCGTATCGGGAGGAAGGTAACCTTGCTCCATAAGATTACGCGCTCCTAAATTTCCGCACCAAATGTAAGCCTGACAATGCGTCATCCACTCCTCGGCAAAGTCCTCATAAGCAATATCGTTAACGCCGTACGTTTCCATCATATGCAAGAACATATACTCTACGTTGGTATCGTCGTCGGTACAGTACGAGTCGCCCAAGTTCCAAGTAATCTCGGTTGCGGGATTGGGTGCATCGTTGTACTTACACTCGGTGTCAAGTCCTGCATAAATACCCCAGTTTGCGCCCACCCACGCGCCTAAAATCTTGTCTTTTACCTGCTCTTTATTAAGCGTTATCGGAGTCTTTTCTTCCTCTGAAAGCGAAGCAAGCTTTATAGTTCCGCTTACGTTTATATCGTCAAAAGCCTTACAGCCTTTTTGAGAATACGTACCGTCGGGAACGGACTCTACCTTTATGGAATAGGTATGCGTTCCGCCTCTATAAAACTTTAGCGAAGATACGTCCGTTAACACTTTTCCGTCAACCGTATACGTGATTTTCGTATTAAGACCGTTTCCGGTAATGGTTACGTAATCGTTGAGGTTGATGTCCGCAACGAGCGAATCTATCTCTATATCCTGCACGCTTACGGTTGGGGCTTTAATATAATCAAACCTCTCGCCGGGACGAGTAGAGAGCACTCTCATTCCTGTCGTTTTCCAATCTCTTTGCCAAAAACTCTTCCATCTTGCGCCCGTCTGCGTATACGAATGAGCTTTTTCGTCGTGAGCGCTTCCCATATCCAGCGAATCTGCCACAAACGTGCCGTCGGGTGTGGTGTAAGTTAGGATATAATAATCCGAGTTGAAATCTCCACTACCCTTTGCCGTAAGAGAGAAAGTTATTTCGCTCTTGTTTTTTACGAACGATAAGGGAATATCGTGAGCAACGTCTTCATTCTTTCCGCTCCACTCACCAAGCGTTTGTCCGTCTATCGTAACCGTTGCCGAAGCGTTGGAATACGGCTCGGCTCTGCGGTACATTGTAACCTTGGTTGCGTTCTGCACGGCGGAGGGCAAGCTCATTTTGAAGGTGTGGTTTTGTCCTGCAGTAAACGCGACACCCGTACCAATCTCTCTAAAGCCCTTCCATTGTTCTCTTACTACTGCCGTATAGATATTTTCGGGCGCATCGCTAATCTTTAGGTCGTCCACCTTAAAGGATAAGCCGTTGGATAAAAATCCTACGCTACCTGCATCAAAATACTTCTCTACGTGCGTGTGTGCGTGCCAGTTATTTATGATAATAGACACTACGTCGCCTTTAACTATAATTTTCAGGTCGCGCTCTGCAAAGCCGTTGCCCCAGCCTGCATCCCAATATCCAACCGGCTCGTAAACTCCGTTAAACCAGTTTCCGATACTTACCTGCATCGTGGAGTTTCCGTTGTACTCAAGAGCAATCATAAGTCCGCTGAGTCCACCCGTAAGAGTATCACTTTCTTCGTTGTTAGCCCTCAGTAGCACACCGCCCTTATACGAGCCTGCCGTCTTTTCCTCGTTGAGTACTCCCCATTTTACGTCAAGAGTAAAATCTTTTAGGTTATTCTCCTTACTAAGATACATCGCAGGCGTATCCTTGGAAAACTTAAGTGCTCCGTCAGTAAGGGTTGCGTTTCCCGATGACGTAAAGTTTTGTGCGGTGATCTCGGACGAGGCAAAGTCGTCGGACAGTACGGAGTCTTGCGCTATTGCCATCGCAACACCCGATACCGACATCAAAAACGCGCCCGTTACCGCGCATAACGTTGTTAACAGTTTTTTCTTCATTTTATTCCTCCTTGTTTAATTTATAAAATCTTTCAACCATATCGTCTATGGAAAACTCCGGGTAGCCTGTAATGTAAGTTAGGACTTTATCGTTGAAATTTGCGTACCACTTTTTATCAATTCCGTCTATACCAAGACACGCGCCCACAATACTTCCCACCGTTGCTCCCGTGCAGTCGTTGTCAAGCCCGATCGCAATACAGTTGGAAATACACGAGGTAAAATCGCTTCCGCCCAAAATTAGAGCGAATACTATAGCGCACATATTGTTTATGGTATGAACACAATGCATATCAGGGAACTTCTCGTCAAGCAACGCCCTTGCGTGCAAGTAATCGGTCAGTTTTCCCTCGTACCCTAGCGCCCACTCAAGAGCCTCATACAGTTCGCTTGTTTTGGGAATATACTTCATTCCGTTTTTTACCGCCTCAAGAGGAGTGCTTACAGTAAATGCCGAAGCAATGGAAGCGGAACAAAACATTTCACCGTAAATTCCGTTCTTACGATGCGAAAGATACGCGTCGTTATAACAAAGCTTGCTTGCTTTTTCGGGGTTACCGGCTTCTGCATAACCAAACGCGTCCGCTCGTATCGCCGCGCCTATCCACTCAACGTATTCGTTACCGTTAGCGCAATCCTTTGCCTTCGTTCCCTTTCTCAGTTCCTTTAGCGCAACGTCCTCGGCAGTACACGCGTAGGGCAGAATATCCAGCCACAACTGACCAACGTCCTCTACCGTATAGTTTTTTCCGTACTTTTCGAGTAGTAAGAGGTTTAGCGCGGTATACGTTATGTCGTCGTCCACCGCAACGCCGTTCATTCCACTTTCGGTATAGCCACGTCTTGGCGACACGCCGTACTGAATACCGTCGGGGTTTCTAACCTCCTTCCAATACGTGGTGGGCGGAAAGTCCATACCGCAGTTGTTTGCTACGTCCTGCATATCTGCTATTTGCCAGTTTTCCACGGGGACTCCCAGCAAACATCCTGCAAACCTTCCCACAAGCGCTCCTTTTAACCTGTCTTTGAGTTTTTCGGGCTTAAGCGAATTTACTCCACCTTCACAAAGCGCGCAAATCTCGTCAAGCATATTCGGTTGTAAATTTTTCTCCATAAAAGCCTCCCTGTTTTTGCAAAATCAAAAAAGTCAAAATACCTCTTGACATTTCCTTATTTTTAGTATACAATCAAAATATGAAAAATTCTATGCAAAAAATACCTAAAACTGTGCAAAATCCGTCAATATCTGTGGGTAATGATTTTAGAAACTTCACGTCTGACAATTTTTGCGAGCCTTACGGATACGAATGGAATATTATTCCGTCCACAAAATTTGAATTTATGCACAACCATAATTTTGTAGAACTCGGACTGCTTGAGAGCGAAAGTTCGGGAGTTTTTAACGTGGACGACGACGTTATTCCCGTAAAAGGCCCTGCCGTTTCGATAATTTACGGCGGACAGTTTCATAGCGCGCAGAGTAATCCCGATACGCCGTGTAGGTGGCGGTTTTTGTACATCGACGAAAATCTCGCCATGCCCAACGTTGACAAAAATCACCTAAAATCCTTGCGCTATTCGTCATACTATAACTACGCTTTCAAATCCGTTATTTCAAAGAGCGAAAACGAACTTTTGTACTCGCTGATTAAAGACCTTGTTTATCAATGCACGAACAAGGGAAAAAGCCACAAAAAAATTATTGAGGGCGAACTTCTATCCATTCTCACGATTCACTCGTCCACCATGACAAGAGTGAGTGAGAGCGCGGATAAAAACGGAGAAATAGAAACGTTTACTAAAATTCAACCGGCAATAAATATGATAAACGCAAATTTTGGAAGCGACGTAAAAATACCCGATCTTGCCAAACTGTGTTTTGTAAGCGAATCGTCGCTTCGCCGTTTGTTTATCGCGTTTTGCGGACTTTCGCCCGACGGATACTTGCACAAAGTGCGAATGAACGTTGCTTGCGCGCGTTTACTTTCGGGAAATTTAAGCGTTATAGACGTTGCAAACGAATGTGGATATCCAACGCTATCGAGTTTTAACAGACAGTTCAAAAAAACATTCGGTGTTTCTCCCTCCGTTTGGAGAAAAGAACGGAACAGCGAATAAAATTTTTGTCGGAACTTGTTAATTATTTTAAAAAACATATTGACTTTTATTTCGCTTGCGTGGTACAATAAAACAGTAATATAATTTTGTTTTACAGGAGGAAAAAATTATGGGAACTTTTATTATCAAAAAAACGCCCACGGGTGCTTTTAACTTCAGCTTGCTTGCCTCAAACAAGGAAAAGATTGCGGTATCTTCGCAAGTTTATACCACAAAAGCCGCTTGTAAAAAGGGGATTGCGAGCATAGGCGCGCATGCCGTAAAATGCATTGAAGCAGGTAAAATCGAGGACAACACCTTGCAAAAGCCTGTACCTCAAACCAATCCCAAGTTTGAAATATACTTTGACAAGGCCGGTCTTTACCGCTACCGTCTGTTCGCTTCCAACGGTGAAAGTATTGCTATGAGCGAAATGGGTTACAAGTCCAAAAACGGATGTATGAACGGAATTAAGAGCGTTGCAACAAACGCCGTAAATCCCGATATTATCGACGAAACTTTAGAAAAATAACAACGTATAACACTTGCATTGTTATTGTTTTCTACGTTGCTGTTATAGTTATGTACAGGCGCAGACTGAGCATACAAATCGTTGAATAAAAAAACGTGTCTTACTTTTTGTAAGACACGTTTTTTATTGTAATTTTACCGTTTTTCTAAATACGTATATGATAAAACGCGACGTATTAGCTTTTATTTAACTTCAAAAAACTCCACTTCTTCGCCAACCGGACCTATACAGAACGCAATGCGTGCAGGAATGGGAGGCTCGCAAGCGATAACGATATCGTTAGGCTCCATAGTTATCTTATAGCCTGCATTTCTCACCTTTTCCACACATGCGTCGGTATTTTCCACCTCAAACGCAAGGTGACGGAAAAGTGAGGTAAGAGGAATCTCGTCGCCGTTTGCAAAAATCTCTAACCAGCCTGCACCCGTATCCACCATTGCGCCTTGCTTTATTCCCTCGCCCCATCTTCTTACTATTTCCATACCTAAAATATCGGAATAGAAATGCAAAGTCTTATCAAACTCGTCAAGACCTTTTGCCTTGATTGCCACGTGATGTATTCCTTTAACTTTTACTTTATCCATAATTTTTTTACTCCTTATTATTCTAACACGGTTAGTTAATATTTCGTTACTTTACGGCTTTATTTTTTGAAAGTGAGGGCACTTTGATTTTTTTCATAAAATTAAACAACGCGCCGAAAACGTTTCCGTTTGCAAGATCAACAAGAGCCAAAGCGCAGTTGTACGGCAAAACGTTGGGCTGAGCCATTGTCATTTGCATAACCGAGCTGTTGTCCACGGAAATGCGTCTGAACTTAATTCCCGTTATTGCTCTGTTTTTTTCCTCGCCGTCCTCCATTGCCATAATATTCTTTTCGCCTTTTTCAAGGTGTTTTGTTACAGCTTTGTATATTATTCTTCCAAAGAACGTGCTCTTAAACTCAACAAACCTGCTATCTAACGTAAGCTTGTCCGTCTTATTTTTTCTTTCAATCTTGCGTCCGCTCAGATTCTCATAAAACTCGTCCGTAACCTTTTCGAGATCTGCTTTAGAATATACGGAGAATATCTCGTCCTCATATTCTTTTTCTATCTTTTCGCCCTCAATCTCAATGCTTATCGAGGCTTTTACGTCTTGTGACGAACTGCAAATTTCAAAGGTATACTTACCGCTTTCCACTACCCATTTTTTTCGCTTCACGCCATACACGGCAAGATCGTCCTTATTTAACGATATCTCCACTCGCCTATTCTCGCCGGGATTGAGATTTACTTGTCTAAAGCCCTTAAGTTCGCGCTTTGGTCGTACTACGTCAGAGCTGTTTTTAGAAACGTATAACTGCACTGTTTCCTTGCCCTTAACAGAACCCGAATTGACAATATTACACGATACGTTTATGCGATTTCCGTTAATTCTCAGCTGTGCGCGGTTCTCATAATCGAACGTGGTATACGACAGTCCGTAGCCAAACGGGAACGCCGGCTTAACCCCTGCCGTTACGTAATATCTGTATCCCACGAACAAGCCTTCCTTATAAACTTCTACGTCGCTGTTGGAGTACTCGTCGTAAAACGGCACGTCCTCATACTTTTCCATCCAGCTCTGCGCAAGACGTCCGCACGGATTAGCCTTACCGAAAAGCAGATTGAACGTTGCTGTTCCGCCGTTTTGCCCGGGCAGGAACATATTGAGAATTGCATTGGTTTTATCTGCAAAGGGAAGCTCTACAACCGAACCGCCGAAAAGTACGCACACAACCTTTTTGTTGAGCGCAATTATCTTGTCGATAAGAGCAAGTTGAGCATCCGACAGTTTCATGCTTTCACGGTCGCAGCCCTCGTACTCCATTTCCTCGCTAAGCCCGGCAAAAAGCAGTATCACGTCCGCTTTTTCTGCTTTCTCGACCGCCTCTGCAATAAGGGCGGTATTTATTTTATCAGAGCTAAGCTCATAACCTCTCGCGTATTCGTACTTTATATTGTTTGCGTCAAACGCGTTTTCAACCGTTGTAATACGCGTTGCGTTAATAAACGAACTGCCTGCGCCCTGATAGCGCATTTTGCTGAAAAGCTCACCCACAACGCACAACTTCTCGTCGCCTTTTAGCGGTAACGTACCGTCGTTTTTCATCAAAACAGCACTTTCCTGAGCCAATACTCCCGCAAGCTCATGATGCGCGTCGAAGTCGATTTTTTGCTCTGCGCTGTCCTCGTACTTTCGGCTTAGCTCTATCACTCTTTGCGCAGATTTATCCAGCGTTGCTTCGCTTAAGCTTCCGTTTTTTATCGCTAACGCTACCTGTCTTTTACAAATCTTACTTTCGCCCGGCATCTCGAGGTCCACGCCTGCTTTAAGTGATTTCACCCTGTCGTGCATTGCGCCCCAGTCGGTCATAACCACTCCGTCAAAGCCCCACTCGTCACGCAAAATTCCGTTTATGAGCTGTTCGTTTTCACTGCAATGAATACCGTTTACCTTATTGTACGCACACATAACGGCATGCGGTTTTGCGTTTTTTATAATTTTTTCAAACGGCTTTAAGTAAATCTCGCGCATTGTTCGCTCGTCACAAATGCTATTACTTACCGATCGGTAATTCTCGCTGTTGTTTAGCGCAAAATGTTTGAGCGTAACTCCCACGTTTTTGCTCTGCACTCCGCAAGAATAATTAAGACCGCACTCGCCTGCAAGGTACGGATCTTCCGAGAAATACTCAAAGTTCCGTCCGCACAACGGATTGCGCTTAACGTTAAGCCCCGGACCGAGCAAAAGATTTACACCAAGACCGCGACATTCATCGCCTATAGCCCCGCCCATCCTACTAAGGTTTATTCTGCTCCAGGAATTGGCAACCGTGCCGGGGGTGGGAAACGCGGTGGCCGGCGCGCTTTCGTAAATGCCAACCTCGCGCTCTTCCGTTTGCTTGCGTACTCCGCACGGACCGTCCGACATTGATACCTTTTCGACCTTTCCGTCAATGGAGTTGGTGTACATATAATCCGTTCCGCTCACAAGATCAATCTTTTCGTTGATATTAAGTTCTTTGGTTGTTTCGATCATTCTTTATCCTTTACATTCGTTATTGAATCGCCTCGTTCATAAAAAAACGGCGCTCTTTGCTATATACGTATATTGTACACTAAAATAGCATAAAAAGCACCGATTTTTACTAACTTTTTTTGTTTTTTTGTAAAATTTTTCACTAACGCGCCAATTCAGTCAGTTTTTGCCATATTTTTACCATTGCAAAGGTATCCAATTTGCAGTATTCTTTCAGTTCGCGTCTTGTTTTTTCAGCATCCTCTTCGTTCATAAACGCAATTTGCGGATAGATTTTCATAGCTTCGTTTCCGTTATGCACGCCTGATAACGACTTATAATCAAGCTCGGGATCGGACGGGTATAGCGCAGGCAATACGCTTTTTACCGAGAACGAACTGCCCATTGCGGAATTGTAACAGTAACCGTTACCAAAAGGCTCTAAAAGATCTACCGCGTTTTCAGACAGCGCAAGAAGATGATCTGCAAAGCAAGGAAAGGCGTCGGCAAGCTCGGTAAGACGGGCGCACTCGAACTGCTTGTTGTACGCGATAACGCACGCGTTTGTGGGGATATCCTCGCAAAGCCTACGCGCTATCTCTTCTCTCGGGTCTACTCCGCTCTGTGCAAGAAATTCTTTGTGCAAAACCTCTCCCCCCTCGCGCTCGATATAATGCAACGAGTACTGAAAAGGCACTTGCTGGTAGCAATGCGTACCCTCAAACACAGGCACTGCACACATCATTGTTTCAAAGTCCAAAAAGTACATAGGATAGGAAAGCTTACACAAAAACTCGCCTATACCCTTTTTGTCCACGTACGTATAATTACTGTCAAAATAAGCCTCGACCTGATGCTTTCTCACTCTATGATTAACGCACTTCATACCCCTAACGTCTTCTATTGATATTATGCCGTCACGATAAAGCTCAAGCTTTTTCTCAAAGCCCATTCTGTACAGGTCAAAAACCGAGGGTGAAGGCAAGGAGCGCGTGCAGTAATTCCAATACGGACACTCGTGAGGTTTTCCGCAAGCCTTGGACAGGTCTATATCGGGCTCGACGGGATTTTCCACTATCTGTTTTGCAATGGCAATATCGGCATCCACGTGTATATTCCTTATTCTATACGACATTTCCTCTATATTGAAGAGTGCTTGCAAATTAAGATCTTTGCCCCTCTCGTAGCTTGCGCTTAAGTATACCAAATACACTCCGTCTACGTTGATTCCACAACGCGTAAGTACGCTCTTTTGGTACGCTACGTCCCATACGTATTCGATTTTATCGTACCGAGTGGAGCTTTTGACCTCATATATAGCATAACCCTTATCAGTCTTTTTGAGAATGTCGACCGCACAGTACAACCCGTTGTAATCAAACGACGCTTCGCAAATAACTTCCGTACCCTTTGCTAATTCCTCTCTCGTCCGCTCAAGCATTTTGGGTATATCGACAGAACCGTTCTCTTTAAAAACGGTTACCTCAATGTATTCTCCAAACAAGCCCATTGCAAGATCGCCAACCTCGTTGCCTGTAGCCATTATAGCGAGCGCTTGCTCTCCGGGATTGTAAAACTCCCTCTTGTGTTTAGATAGCCATGCGCTCTTTGCGCAACGCATAAATTCGCAATACTTAGATTTACTGAAATACATAGTGCGCAGGCGCACCCCCTTTATTGTTATTTTATAAAGTCAATTAATCAACTGGCGTTAGTTCTTTATCTTCACACTCTTTTTATTATTTTTTTAGCAGGCGCACTCTCGTTATTATCATTTGGCGAAGTAAATTAGTCAACCGAATAAATTTTACTTCTTTTTGTTTGAGCGGTTATTGGATCTTTGCTCGAAATCCATATCCAAAGCGCAGAAGGATTCTCTGCTATAAGATTCGTGCTTTCTCGTTTTTCTTACAACGTCGTTTACACCCTCGCACATAAATCTCATACTTCTGTCGTCCGCCATCCAGCTCATTGCGTGCGACGCGTCCACACCTATTTTTTGTGCGGTCTCTTCGGTGTCGATATTGGCACCGAGGAACAAAAATTCCCAGCCGATCTTCTTTTTTTCATCGATCATTTGCTTAACGTCTCTTCCGCTGTATTTGGTGCTGGAATTTTCCATGCCGTCCGTGATTATCACGAACAAAGTTTTTTGCGGAACGTCTTCTTTTCGGATATACTTGTGAATGTCCGATATCTTTTTTATGGTCTCACACGTTGCATCGTACAGCGCGGTACCACCGCTCGGGCGATAGTCGTTTGCGGTAAAAGGCGTAACCTTCTTAAGCTCCACTCTGTCGTAAACCGTTTTGGTTCCGTAGTTAAAAGTGACGAGATTCACCAATACGTTATCGTCTTTTTTGTCATTTCTCTGTTCCTGAAGTATTCCGTTAACTCCGCCTACCGTGTCCTCTCTTAAGTGACACATCGAACCGCTTGCATCGATAACGAACACCAATTCCGTAATGTTGTTTGCCATGTTTGTTTACCTCCGTGTTTTGTTTTTGTGGCTTTATTATACCAACAAAAACAGAGGTAAAAGGTCGCTTGCCGTTCGACTTTTATATTTTTTTCAAAACCGATCGAGCTTGATGCAAAGCTTTTCTGCTCAG
The DNA here is from genome assembly GCA_017623455.1 of Clostridia bacterium. GTDB lineage: Bacteria > Bacillota > Clostridia > Christensenellales > Pumilibacteraceae > RUG12826. The sequence continues at coordinate 23,886 of JAGAPA010000078.1, forward strand.
CTTTACCTGTCAGCTCTCACCTTAATATCACACCGAGCCTAAAAGCGACTGATCGTACATAAACAAAGCCTCGTTTATCTCAAAAATATTGTAGTTGCCTTGCTTTATGAAAAAGGTGACTATTTTATCAAAGACCTGACTTTTGGACAAGGCAAACCCGGCTTTGCGCAAAAGCTCTTCCGTCTCCTCTAAGCTAAGCTCAAGTGCAACAGCAAAAGCAACGGCGGTAGTCTTTTTTGGCTTGTAGTGAACGTTACTTATGATCTTAGAGAACAGTTTTTTATCTATGTTGGCGCGCTTATAGCAATCGCTGTTTTTCATATCGCGCTCGCTTATTTTTCTGATAAGCATATCGGTAAAGCTCTCGTCAAGATCCTTAACCTCATCGGAAAGATCAAAAAGACTGTTGCCGATAAAGCTTGCTCTTTCGCTCTCCCTGCGTGTTGTCAGAAATTCACTGGTAGGTCGCCTTAAATAGGAAGAACTGTACGAAACGTTGGGTTTTCTTTCAACCGATCTTCTGCGCTCAGGCAAAGGAGATCGCAAATCAGACTCGTCACGGTCGGGTATACACGCCCACACGTCGGGTTTGCGTCTAAAAGGTTCACCCACAAGCTCTTTTAACTGCGCGGCATACTTGTTGCCGATCCGCTCGGACTCGTCGTCATAAAGCACGAGATATACCGTTATGTCCTCGTTTGCAACAAGCTCTTTAAGGGTGCTTACCGCAACTTCTACCGCGATTTCCTTGGGAACGCCATACCCTCCCGAAGCGATCAGCGGAAAGCTTACGGACTCACACTCCGCGCTTTTTGCAAGAGCAAAGCATTCTTTGTAGCACGAGCGCAAAAAATTCTCCTCACCGTAATCCCCGCCTCTCCATCTTGGACCTACAGTATAGATAAGATGCTTGCAAGGCAAACCGTGCGAGGGGAAAATCTTAGCCTTTCCCGTTTCACATCCGCCCGACGTAATAAGCTCTTTTTCTATCTGCTCATCGGCAAGCGAAAATACCAAGCTGTCTACGCTTTCTCTGTCTCTTCGCACGGACATAGAATGCGACGTGGGCACTACGAGCGCATCGCTTCTGACATCTGCTATATTTCCGCGTTTGAAATATAATGGCATTCTTTTCCTCCTTCTATGTGCGAAAATCCCGTATACGTATTCGGGATCTTGCAACATTTTATCATTCTTCCTGTTTTGTTGCGATTCACTAAGCGGCGGATAAGAGACGGCTTAACGAGGCACGCAACATTGCCTTTTTATCCTCGTAAAACGAGACAAAGAAGACGCATTTATAAGTGCGTCCTCTAAATTTGTTTATTTTGTATCAGTTGAAAATATTAACGTCAAACTCTGCTGCTTCCGCCTGAGCGGTTGTTTGCTGATCGTACTGTTCTATCTGGCTGTTAACGATTGCATCAATCTCCGAATCGTTTACCGACGAAGTGGACTCGTTAACGTTTATAATAGTAGACGACATCTTGCCGAAAATGCTATCCATTTTGCCAAGACCTTTGGTAAAGATATCCTCAAAATCGTGCATCTGCTTAAATATCTTCTTAAGCTCGGGAGAAAGAGTCATTTTGTTTGCCTCGCCAAGCACCATTCCGAGTGTGGAATATACCTCGTTTTTAGCAAACGCTTCGTCTATCATGTACCCAAACTGTTCAATCTGATCCATAATATCTTCCATCTTTGCCTTACGGCTGAGCACGAGCTTAAGTCTGTCCTTATAACGAGCCGCCTCGGTTACTCTTCCCTCT